>CAZTDB010000157.1:0-5851 GCA_964612385.1 uncultured Ignavibacteriaceae bacterium | reverse complement strand
CCGTAGTAATTTTATGAAAATTTACTACACAACCTGATAGGTTTGTACATATAAAATATATGGACAAATTAATTCCAAAGAAAAATTCAATAAATCAGATTAGAAATCAATATATTCACAGGATTTTATTTACAGATTAGTCAATGAAATAAAAGAAAAATACCCAGAGTCATTTGATGAAAAATCTTATGAATATTTTTCAAGTTTATATGATTCTTTATACCATGATATACTATTAAAAAAAGTTTCCATTAGTTTGGAAACTAGGAAACTTTTAGAAAAACTTGCTTCACCAAAAAATCATTAAAAAATCTCAAACTCATAAGCTAATCTATACTCATAACTTCAATTTCACAAATCCCATTTTAACAAATTATGAGATGATATATCATAATTGATTACTGACAAAACATCTTTTAAATTTTCATTTGTTAATTGATAGAATTTAAGTTTTTTTATAAAATACTTTCTTCAATCTTTTATATAACTCATATCTTTTCAGTCTATTGAATAAGTAACAATCAAATTTTCTAAATCTGATATTTTTATTTTATGATTGTATGAAAATCAATTATTATACAAAAATAAAACATAATTCATTAAGTTATAGTTTGATTTTTTATATTTTGAAACAAGATTATACAAATTTTTATTAACAAGTTCATTTAAAAATTCTTTAGATTTTGACTTTAATTCTTCTGGTAAATCTGCTACATCATATCTATTTGTATACATCAAGTCTGCAGGCAATTTATAGTAATCATATTGATTAAATTCTTTTGCTTGAGTATTTCAAATAGGATCATCAAAAGTTGGATCATAATAATAATTTCATATTTTTATCCAAGCATGTCAAACATTTGGGAAATCAGATGCATTTAAAACAAATCATCTAATTACCTCTACATTTATAATTTGTACCATTCCATTTTATACCTCCTGTTAAGTTTGTCATTATTTCATTGAACTTTCTGATCAAACTTAGATTGAACAATTGTCAGTGTTGTCAGAGGCAGGTAAATGAATGTCAAATTATGTCACAAGCTGGTATGATGAGTGGTTAAAAATATGGATAGCAAAATAGGGCGTTTATCACGATTAATTTTTGTTACTTCCTCCAGAATTTGTTATAATTTTTTCGTGTAACTAACCCTATAGGTCCTTCATAAATCCCTCCATCCAGATATCCATCGTAAACTCTCACAGCAACGATATTTTTTTGCCCTTTAAGGAATTTGTCTTTGGAGATAACATAAGCACGCTGCCTCTGCCAATTGTCTCCGAGGTTAATGTTAAACATATCTTCAGAAAAATCGCCTGTATAACCAACCAACGAACCATTAACAAATACCTGGTCAAAATCATCTATCTTGCCTAAAAGCAAAATCATTTCCTGATCCTGATATTCTTCAGGTATTTGAAATTCCTTTCTGTACCATGCAAAACCGTCATAATCTGGAAACCCTTGATGTTCCCAAAAACCAGGGACAATAATTGTGTGCCAATCAGAGTCGTCGAAATTTTTGTTTTTAAATTCCGGTTTATCTCCCAACACAAATTTCCATTGCCCGGCAAGATTAATATCGAGCGGTATTTCATCTTCATTCATATAAATTCCAAGCTCGCCCGAAATTATTCCGCCTTCCAATTGAGAATCATATACACGCACGGCTATCAAATTTTTTTCGTTTTTATTCAAAATATTTTCGGGGAGATAATATTTACGGGGAACATTATAAGCAGTAAAAAACGTTGGAGGAAACGAGCCGGTAAACCCTACCTTTACGCCATTAATATATACTTCATCAACATCATCGATGTAGCCGAGAGATAGATAAACACTTTTTCCCTTAAAATTTTCTTTAATTTCAAAATGCTTTCTATACCATGCAAAACCATTGTATCCGTGGAAGCCTTCATTTTCCCAGGAAGAAGGGGCGTATATTTCTTCCCAATTTGTGTCATCATAGTAAGGCGAAGCCCACTTCTGATTATCGCCAATCGAAAACTTCCATTTTCCCTTGAGGTTAACAATTCTTTTTCCTTCGATCACGTAGTTAGGTTCTTCGCAGCTCCAAAAAAGAAACAATAAGATCATCAAAAAGCACATTAACCAGGGAGGATTGTTTTTACTCCAAATCATATTCAAATTAAATTTTTTCACAAATTTATAGATAAATTCTTAATTCGGGGTCATAATATTGTAACTACTTGTAAAATATTGTCATCGGGGTTAAATAAAAAAAGGGATGGGCGAGGCTCCCATCCCTTTCAGCAATGTGTTGAAGTTATGTTTACCCTTCAGATTTTGTTATTGATGCCCTCCAATTTGATTTGTTTATGATGATTTTTTTGTGTCGTAATCGACCTGGCTAAAAATTTCGTCTTTATGATAAATAATTTTTGTTTTAACGGACCCATCCAAATTATAACTTTTCCAACTGCCTTCTTTCATTCCCTTTACATAACTACCCTCCTCTTTTAAACTTCCGTTTCTATAGTACCATCTCCATATTAAGTAGGCATTATCATCTTTAAAATATCCTTCCGATTCAAGCTGTCCATCCGGATAAAAATAATACCATTTCCCGGTGTATTTATTACTTTCGATGTGCCCAAATATTTCGACGTTTCCATTTGGGTAGTACAAGAGAAATTCACCGTTCTTCATACCGTTTACTACATCGTATTCCATGATTCTTTTCTGGACAGTATCTATCACTCTTCCGGTAAAGGATATTTTGCTGCCAATTCTATACAGAAGTCCATCGTCCCGTAAAACAATATCGTTCTTAATGGGAAAAGATTCGCGTTTATCAATAATGATTAAACCCAATATTATTGATGTAAGAAAGATTAAAGCGAGTATAATTTTTTTATTCATCATAAGTTATTTCGCCAATACATACAGCCCCCAACCTCAAGTTGGCAGCATAGCTATTGAAAAATAATCCAATCCTTATGCCAATAACTAAATTCAACTATTTTAACACTTACGAATTTTCGGGCTGTTTTAAATCGAGATTGTTATAAAGGAATAAGACAGAAAAGAAACTTCTTGTAAACCATAATATTGAAAATGATTCGAATTTTTCATGAAATGAAAAAAACTAATGCATTGTAATGTTCGAAATACTTATCTTTGTAACAAAATTTCAAACGGTGTATCAGCCCGTATGAATAATTAAATGCAAATTCTTACAATCTTTCCGATAAACAGAGGGATTAAATGAAAGCAGTTGGCGTCTATTTCTGCTTATTGATGTTTACTTCACTCTTCATTTTTTCATGCGGTGAAAATCAAAAACAAATTACTCCCGCTCAAAAAGATGAGCTAAAAAAACTTTCCGCAGATTTTATGAAAACACTCAAGGAAATTCTAATAAAAGAAATGCAAACCAATGGCGCATTAGCTGCGGTTAATGTATGTTCGGATACTGCACAAATTTTAACGGAAGAATATGCCAAACGCAGCGGAGTTTATTTGAAAAGAATTTCTTTGAAGAACAGAAATCCTAATAATTATCCCGATGAAATTGAGAAGGATGTTTTAGATCTTTTTGAAGAAAAATTTAAACAAGGACAGCTAAAACCGGAGGATGATTATTCAGAAATAATAGAGATTGACGGTAAGGATTATATAAGCTATCTTAAACCCATTTTTATTCAAGCTGAATGCCTTACATGCCATGGTTTGGAAGACCGGATACCGGACGAAATAAAATTACTGCTGAATGAAAAATATGAAAATGATAAAGCAAGGAATTATGCGCCGGGTGATTTTCGCGGTGCAGTGTCGATCAGAAAACCGATAAATTAATTTAAGAAGAATTATACACTAACAATAACCTAAGCTGGGGAAATATGAAAAAAGAAATAACTCTTTACGAAGTGCCTGAAATAATTTCGGTTCAGGACATGCTCATTCAATCGGCGGGCAAATATTCGGATAAATTAGCCCTGCAAGACTTATCGTCTACACCCTTAAATCAAGTAACATACAATCAATTGCTTGAAAATGTGCTCAAGTTTGGTCAGGCATTAAAAAGTCTGGGGCTTAAGGAAAGATCACACATTGCAGTAATCGGTGAAAACCGCGTTCAATGGGGAATTACTTTTTTAACTGCACTGTGTTACAATTATGTTATAGTTCCCATCGATAAAAACCTGAGCACCAATGAAATTGTTAACATAATCCACGAATCGGATTCGGAAGCGATCGTTTTCTCGGAAAGCTTTGACTCGATGCTTAGAGAGAAAAAGCATGCGTTTAAAAAGTTAACCGTTTATATCAGCATGGATCTGTCTGAAAGCAAAAACGGATTTTACTCAATGACCGAATTAATTTATAGCGCTGATAAAATCGTTCCCGACCAATTACCCAAAATTAATCCCGATGACCTGGCAGAAATTATTTTTACTTCAGGCTCTTTGGGAAGGGCAAAAGGTGTTATGCTCAGCCAAGGCAACCTCGTATCCAATTTGATGAGCATGACGAAAATGCTGTTTATTTATCCGGAAGATAGATTTCTTTCCGTGCTGCCGATTCATCACACTTATGAATGCACATGCGGTTTTCTGTGTCCGGTTTACAGCGGTGCTTCGGTGCATTATGCGCGTTCATTAAAAACAGTTTCTGAAGACTTGCAGAAAGTGCACGCAACTCATCTTCTCGGGGTGCCGTTGTTATATGATAAAATGTTCAAACGGATTTCAAAAACCATACAGGATGATAAAGTTAAATCTAAAATTGTTCCTCCTTTAGTTAAGATCAGCTCGTTCCTAGAAAAAGCCGGACTAAACGTTAAAAGAAAAATATTTAAAGAATTGCATGAAAAATTTGGCGGTGCGGTAAAAGTATTTATTGCAGGCGGAGCGGCACCCGATCCTTTAGTCGCAAAAGGTCTGCGTGAATTTGGTTTTAATTTTATTCAAGGATACGGTTTAACTGAAACTTCCCCTATCTTAACTCTAAACCAGCTCGATAATTTCAAAGATGATGCAGCCGGTTTACCTCTTCCAGGTGTCGAAATTAAAATTAATAATCCCGATAAAGATGGAATCGGCGAAGTATATGCAAAAGGTCCGAACATCATGTTAGGATATTACAAGAATCAACAGCTTACAGAAGAAGTGTTCGAAGACGGCTGGTTTAAGACAGGCGATCTCGGTTATATCGACAAGGATGGTTTCCTGCATATTAGCGGACGAAAGAAAAATGTGATAATATCTAAGCACGGTGAAAATGTTTTCCCTGAAGAGATTGAAGATATATTAAATCGCAGTCCTTACGTCCTCGAATGTCTTATATACGGTGAAAAGGATGCAAAGCATGATGAAATAATTGCTGCCCAAATTGTAGTTGATGCAGAAGCATTTGTTGAGTATTCGGAAAAAGAAGGTGTTCAGATAACAAACGAGCTAATAAACAAAGTTATTTCCGATGTAATCAAACAAACCAACAAAGAACTTCCATTATATAAGCAGATAAAGAAATTTTACATTCGAGATAAGGAATTTGAAAAGACTACGACACAAAAGATTAAGCGTTATTTAGTAAGCAAGGTATCAGAAGAGTAATAAAAAAGCCCGGATAGCTGCCGGGCTTTTGATAAGAATTAAATCGACTGAAGCTAAATTTACGTACTATTCTTTTGCAGCATCTAATAATTCTTTTAATTGCATGAGAAGCTGATATCCGTTAGTATTTCTGAAGGGGGTTGAATCGTATTCTTCCTCCCCGCAAATGATAGTAATTTCAGGGCTTTCGGCGTTACCAATAAAATCACCCGTTAATGGAATGGCAATTTTTTTAACGGGAAAAGTACCAAATTCTTTTGTTGTAAATAAA
>CAZTDB010000156.1:0-5853 GCA_964612385.1 uncultured Ignavibacteriaceae bacterium | reverse complement strand
AGCCACCTTCTTAGAAGGTAGATTATTTACTCGAGATTAAAGATACTTTACAATAAGAGCACACCCTTTTTACTCCTGTCCTCACTTCGCATTGGATGAACAAGCCGTAAAAGATTGATACACCTTTTTAAGTTTTTCACAGCCACAAAAAAAACGTGCAGTCCCCTCTCGAGAGGGGCGAGGGGTGTGTAAAAATATTATTAACAATTTATTATAAAGCCTTTATATAAAGACAATATCGGTTTAGGATTGAACTTTTTTTATGAATCGAATTATTTTACTGCCCGCCTCTGAAAGTTCTACTTGTTTTTTTTGAAAACTCCTTATTTATTTCTTCAGCTTCTGCCTTATCCATAATTATCTCTTCAAAAATTTCGCGTATTATTTTTTCGTTTATTCTTTCAAAATCTTTTTCGAGCGGTGTAATTATTACTCCACCCAAATCAACGGAAGCGGCACTTATCAAAAAGTGATTTTCTCCTTCGGCAAAGTAATGGGACGACCTGTGCCTCTTCCTTGGGAATACGATTACCCGCCAGCCAAATTCATCTTCGTAAAAAGACAAAATATTCATCATTGGCTCTTCTTCCGATTCGTAATAAGATAAGAGAATTTTATACAGCAAATTAAAACTCGAAACGATTTGCTCAGGCTCATTCGATTCGAAAGAATAGAATCGGCGTAAACCGTCGTCAATTGCCTCGACTGTTAGCTTATCTGACTCAACTATTGTACTCCCGTATTCGTTCTTAATGCTTTGAAATTCATTATCGAGAGGCATGAAAAATTTTGACCCGGCTTGAAAATGCAAATGATCCGGTGCGGAAGCTCCGCACTTTGGACCGTTATAAAACACAGTAAATTGTTTTGACATTTCTCTGGTTAACGCAAGAAGCGCATCGAATGATTCTTTTATTGATTGCGGTTTATGCTTAACATGCGGGATGGTAAAATGCTTTGGGAAAATGGGAAACGGATTACAAAGAATTAAGTAGTCATCATTGTAACTTATCGCTCTTTGCTGTTCGGGAAGATTTTGAATGCACAAAAAACATTTACGATTATTTATCGATTGGGGATCGACTCTGGCGGAGCTTGAAACAATTCTGCCCGGATTATACTGTACGTAAAATTTAAAACCATCGAAATAAAATTCTTTTACCCTAACGGTTTTAAGCGAATCGTAGCCCTCGCTGAGCTGCTTCCATGAAGTGTTCTGCTGTTCGAATAATTTTAATGCGGCAGAACCGTAATCGTTTCGTAAAGTTAATGAAATTATTTCGTCGCCGGATAAAATTAAATCTTTACGCAAGATCAAATTCCATTTATAAAAAAATCGGATTAGTAAGTAACTCATGTTACGCAAAATTCATACGACTGTATTTCTTGATCCTTAAACTATGCAATTTTTTATGCATTATAAGGTTGTAAAGACGGGGCATGCCCCGTCTCTACTGCGTATTTTAGTTTACCTATTAAATTTTTACGTAACGTAAGTAATAAAGTTAATTTTTTAACTCAAAGCAGAGATGGTGATGTTTCTCCGCTCACTTTTTCAACGCATTAAATCTTTGACGGGCTAAAACTTCAAAGCTTCTAATTCTATCTTTATACAGATTATTTGCGTTTATCTTTTCAATAGGTAAAGCCGCATCCGAGTTTCCTTCCCATCTTCTGCACATATAAATCGGCTCATAAATTCTCCCAATCTGAAACCTTCTTGAAATTGCTAAGCCTAATGCATAATCCTCTCCGTAGCTAACGTTTGGAATTTTGATTTCGCGAAGCACCGGAGTATAAAAAGCACGCGGCGCACCCAATCCGTTTATTCGTAATGCATTATTTCTTCCGTTGTCGGGTGTCCATTCTCTGTGGTCGATTAATCCTGGAGGAATTTCGTTCAGCTCTAAGTCGGTTAAAATATAAGAGCCGACCACCATCGCACATTTTTCTTTTTTAAAAACATCAACTACTTTTTGAAGTGTGTTATCATTAGGGTAAACATCATCGCTGTCGAGCTGCACTGCATATTTACCGCAATATTTGCTGTGTGCCCCTTCGTTCCAGCAGCCGCCGATGCCAAGGTCTTTTCTATCGGGAATTATATGAATAACTCTTTCATCTTTTTCTGCAAAAGACTTAATAACTTCTGTAGTACCATCGTTTGAATAATTGTCAACAACTATCAAATTAAAAGGGAAATTTGTTTTTTGCTTCAATACTGAAGCGATTGCATCGCCTATAGTTTTAGCGCGGTTTTTTACAGGTATTATTACCGATGCTTCAAATTCAAATTGAATGTCTGCATCATTTACTTCTTCAAATTTAGGTTCTAAATATGCGCCGATTTTTTTTAGATGTTCGGTTACAGCTTGTTCCATTTCAATTTGAACGTTACGGTTCTTAGGATTCACATAATCGAATAATTTTTCTCCCGATTTGCGCGTATCGACTTCAATTGTAGAATAAAGATATTCGGGAATTCTAATTAAAGAGTAGCTTCTGGAAATTGACAAACGTAAAGCGTAGAGATCTGCAAAATCATAATTCATCTGCAAATTTTTCACATAATCCCTTACGGCATCTGTTCTTATAAGAATAAGCGGACCGAAATCAAAATCATCCCGAAGGCTTCCTACTTGATAATCTATAACGGGATGAGCAGAGCGCTGATTGTTTTTTATTTCATAATAATCGGAATAAACAAAACCGGCTGAACAATCCTGTGCAACAGAGATAAATCTTTCTAACGCAAACTGTCCCAACTCAATTAAAGTATCTTGTGTAATGAATAAAACAAATTCGGTTTGAGTGTTTTGGTTTATTTCTCGAATGGTTTTAGCTGCAAATAACGAATCGATCTTAATTACTTCGCAATTATCAATTTTTGCATCGATTTCTTTTTGCGCTAACAAATAAATTTTATCAACAGATTCATTTTTACTCAATTCTTCTATTGTTTTTTTCGTGAAGTCGTTACCGCTGAATGGTAAAAATGCGGTTATTTTAGTCGGAACGATCCTTTGGACTGGCATCTCTCTCCTTTTTTATTTAATTAAGAACTGACATAAAATTAATTATTAAACTCTGAAGAAACAAAGCGGCATATTGAATGAGACTTAAAATAATATCGATATACCACCTTTAACTGCTCTTCCTTCCGCAGGGATTCCCCATTGCGAATAGTAGATGCGATCAAAGAGATTATTTACACGGATGAAAATCTCAGTTTCGAGAGAGTCAAAAAAATTAAATAAATATGCTGCGCGAAGATTTACTAGAAAATAATCGGGTATCTTTTGATAGTACAGATTTCCTTCTCGCAGCCCAAATTCTTTTAAGCTTGTTTGAAATTCAATCAAGGAGATCATACTATAAAATGGCTTAATGCTTAATTGAAAGAAAGAAAGAAACGCCGGTTTATACTCAAGCGTATCGGTGAATGCACCGCCTGCATTTTTTCCCTTTCCATTTAGATAAGACAAATGAAAATAAATCAAAGTAAATTTATTCAAATTATATTGAGTGGAAAATTCCATCCCAAATAATCTAATTGAATTCTTATTAACACGGCTAAACTGCTTTTCGGGAAGTGTTTGGCGGGCAATACCATCTTTCAAATATGAGATAAAAAATGTAAGATCGGCATATCCTGAATTGAATAACTTGTTTATGCCGGCATCAAATGAATAGGCCGCTTCGGCGCGAAGGTATGGGTTCGGAACGAATCTTCCCAATGCACCCGAATAAGCTTCACGCAAGGTGGGGAATCTTGTTTTCTTCCCTAAGGAAAAATGCAGCGAAGTGCTTTCATCTAAGGAATAAACAAGACCGGTCATCAAATTGAAATCGGCTACATTTGCTGCGGATTTATAATTGCCTGCTTTTGGTGTTTCCGAAACATCATAACTTAAACCGGCAGTGAGAGAAAGATTTTTAAAGAAATATTCATATTCTGCCGCCGCACTAATTACATTTTGTGCATAAAGAACTTTATCCAAGCCTGACGATTGTATTCTCTCTTCATGTATGGTTGAGTAGCCGGTTAATGCTGCTTTTACTATTGATTTATTATTAAGCAATAGTGAAAAAGCTATTCTTCCGTTGACTATAAAATCTTTTCCCTTTTCGATGTTGCTTAAGTCATTAAAATTAATATCGGTATACTCATTAATAGTACTTTTTAAGTCTGTAAGAGAAAAGGCAAAATTGATTTTGGGATTAACTCCGTTAAATGAATAATCTCCATTAATAGAAGCATAAAACATTTCCCATTCCGGGTATCGCCAATATCTTGGATTTGGTACATCCATTTCCGGGGCAGCACCTTTTTCAGAATTTATGTATAAAGCAGAAAAACCAAACCGTCCTTCCTTCGAAAAATTGTAGTTGACTTTGCCGAAGATATTAAACAGTTTTTTATCTGTATTTATTAGTGTATTATTTTTACTGAAGATGCCTGCGTCGATAGAATGGGATAACGGAACGCCGTCTCTTTTGTCATACGACGAGGCAAGAAAAAAATTTAGCTGCTCTCCGCCGCTGAAATATGAAGCAGAATAATTTTGGAAATTTTTACTTCCTGCAGAAAGAGATAATTTAATTTGTCTATCCGCTGGGGGATAAATATCCGTCTTCAAATTGATTATTCCTCCGATTGCATTAGCTCCGAAAAGAACCGATGGTATTCCCTTCAGGGCTGTTATTTCTCGAATTGCATAGGAAGGGATTAGGCTGAGATCAATTCTATTATCCCAATGTATATTGAGTGGAAGTCCGTCCAAAAGAATTAATAATTGTCTTTCGCTTGCTCCTCTAATGTAAAAATGACTTTCTCCCCGCGAATTGGTTTGCACTTTTGCTGAGGGAATTAATTTGGCAAGCTCACTTACAAAAGCAGCATCCGCCGATTTAATTTCTTCAGATCGAATATAGCTTACCATCTTTGATTCAACTTCTTTGTCCGCTTTAATTGTTATCTGCTCGAGCAGATATGTTTTAAGTGAATCTTCCTGGCAGAACGCTACCCGTAAGAAAAGTAAGAAAGTAAGAAGAGTGTACTTCAATTTATTTAATCTCAAATGAACTAAGAGTTTTACCTCCTTTTAAAGCAAATTGTTTTTCATCAAATTAAAAAATTAAGCGGTATTATATTTTAGTTAGATTATAATGGATAATATTCTATTCTACTAATTTAAATCTTATTCGAAGCACGCCATTTTCAAAGCTTGTTGAAATAATTATGAATGAGCCGATCTCCTTTGTTGAATTAACATGAACACCGCTGCAGGGGCAAGCGTCGTAACCGCCTATTTTTATTATTCGAATTGTGTCCCCTGCATCTTCCGGCAGCCGCTCAAGCACAAAAAATTTTTCAGCTTCTTCTTTGCTAAGTAATTCTTCGTGCACACTTAAATCCGATTGAATAACCTCATTCACTCTATTTTCAATCGTTCGTATTTCCTCATCGGTTAAATTTCTGTCGAACCAATAGTCGCATTTGGATTTCTTCTTTTCAATGTGCGCGCTGAATGATCGACCGCGGTTGAACATTCTTACCATTGTTTGATTAAGAATATGTTCAGCCGAGTGCATGCGGGGGTCATATTGTTTGCTCAAGTTAGGCTCACCATTTGTTGTAATGAATTTTACTGCGTTGAAATCGTTCCCCGGCTTCGGGTTTCTCATCCGGATACCCTAAGGAAACAAATGCAATGGGAATTATGTGTTCAGGAAGTTCAAAGTTTTTCTTTACAGATTCAATCACATCTTGAAGAGGATAAATAGCTATCCAGCAAGCACATAAGCCAAGTTCATGCGCAGCTAAGAGAATGTTTTGAATCGCTGCAGAAC
>CAZTDB010000155.1:0-5895 GCA_964612385.1 uncultured Ignavibacteriaceae bacterium | reverse complement strand
AATAAGAATCTGACGAAAATAATATAGTCCAATCTATGAGCATAATAAATCCTGCACAGCTTAAATACATCGAGTCATTTCGAAAGGAAGACGACGGCGTCATTCTTGAAATGGAAGAATTTGCAAAGGAGAATAACGTGCCGATTCTTTCGTGGGACGCAGCAGAATTTTTAGAACAGTTAATACGAATAACAAATCCCAAACGCGTTTTAGAAATAGGAACAGCTATCGCATATTCTTCCATTCGAATAGCAAGAAATCTAAAGAAGAAAGGTGTTGTTCATACCATTGAGAAAAGCGCTGATAACATTGCATTGGCAAAAAGTTTTATTGAGCGAACAGGGTTTGGAGATAAAATAACAATCTTTGAAGGCGAAGCATTGAACATCATGCCTGGTTTAAATAAAAAATATGATTTCATTTTTTTGGATGCCGACAAAGAAGATTACAAACGATTATTTGATTACTCGATGGTATTGTTAAAAAAAGGCGGAATAATTTTTATAGACAATCTGCTTTGGCACGGCTATGCCGCAGCATCTAAAGTGCCGGGGGCATATAAGATTTCCGCAAAACATATTAAAGAGTTTAATATTTTATTTATGAGTCAAACCAATCTGAAAGCTTCTATACTGCCGATAGGCGACGGAATAGGGCTGGGAGTGAAATTATAAAACAATGAATAGCAGCCGGAACCTATGGACAAAATTTTCAGCACTTGAAACAATTGAAGCCATTCAGAAATTTTCCGGCTTTAAGCTGAGAAGAAGGGAAGACCTGCTTAGCTTACTGAAAATATGTTCAACTTCGGAAAAACAAAATTTATTTGAGGAGCTAATCTTTACTGCTAAATATGTTTCAGGCTTAATAAGAGTGCTTACTGAAGCACCCATGAATCCTGAAGTAAAAGGAATTGAAAATCTTCAAAGCGACTATACCGAGAATTTGAAAAAGTTAACCGGTCAATTGAAGGAATTAATCCGGGATAGTGATGAAAGATTTGACAGCCGTTTTACTATAACGTATCTCGAATTAACACAAAGCTCGCTGCAAAATCTTAATGAATTGATTTCAGACCTGGACTGGACAAAAATGTACTTTAATGCAGTTAAAAGGGGAGAGGTTTAAGAGCGATTTTTAAATTCATATAGTTTTAATTGAAGAATTGATAAAATCAATTGATGTAAGATGAACTACTCAAGTTTAATAAATTACAAACCGCAATTTTATCGAGTTACAATAAACCAATGTTATGCAATGCTTATCTTTTCTGCGCTGCTGATTACATTTACATCGTGCGAGGAAGATTTTAATCCGAAGACAGAATTCAAGCAAAAATATGTTTTGAATTGTATAATTCGGGGGGATACTTCATTTCAGACTGCTACCGTACTTCAATCTTATCCACATGAAGAAATTAATTCATCATATAATTATCCCAGAACGTTTGTTAAAGCTGAGGAAGTTAAGCTATGGGTTGAGAACAGAAAAGTTTATTTTTTTCGCGATACTATTCATATTATAGAAGATTCTCAATTTATCTATTATTATATAGATAACTTTGAAATTGTTGCAGGAGATTCGTTAAAATTAAGAGCTGTTATGCCAAATGGAGAGGTACTATGGGCTTGGACAAGAATGCCGAACTCAAGTGATTGGAATATCGCCGGTTCCGATAGCATTATTCCCGTGGTAGGAAAACCAAATTTCATTTTTTCATGGTTCGAGGATAATTATAATTCATGGTATCTGCTTAAACTTTTCATCACTTACAGAAAAGAAAGCGATCCTGAAAATGTTAGAAAAACCGAAGATGTTCCAATAAAAATTAAAAATGATGACAACAAGATTTCTCCTGAGTTTCCAGGTCCTTTTCGGTCAGGTCGAATTGTATTTCATAACGAAGGATTGATATATGCTATGGAAAAAATCTCCCAGAATGATCCTAATAAAAGCAATTATATAATTTATGGTGCAAAAATAGAATTGCTGGTTTTTGACAGAAATCTTTCGATCTATTACTCTAATTCAAAAGGATATCTCGATGACTATACCATTAGGGTAGATCAAACCGACTTCACAAATATAAACGGTGGTTTTGGAATCTTCGGCTCTTATTTTAAACAAGTACGGGGTATTCGGATTGACAGAGAATTTATCAAATCTTTTGGTTATATACCTGCTAATTAATATTGAAAACGCGTTTACAAATATGGTTACACCTTTGCATCATTCTTTTCACGATTTATTCTTGTGAACAATCAGTAAGTACTTCACCAGAAAAACCAAAACCTATTAATAGTAGTCTTCTTTTTGTAGATTCAAAACCTCAGGGTGCCTCAATATATCTCAATGGGTCTATCACCGGGCATATAACTCCTGATACAATTCCGTGGATAGATGAAGGCACATATAAGCTTACTCTTAAGCTTCAATATTATAAAGACACCAGTATTATTGTTACAGTGAAAGAAAATCAGATTACATCATATTTCCTGGACTACACTACAAACCCTTCAATGCGCGGTCATTTGTATTGCGACTCAAATCCTACAGGCGCCTTAATATATATAAATGATTCATTAACAGGTAAACTTACACCTGATTTAATTTCAGGTTTATTACCCGGTTACTACAAAATTCGTTTAACAAAACATGGCTATTGGGATGCGGAAATGAACGCTGTAGTTCAAAGCAGTATTATAAATTACATTCCCACGCAGTACTTAATTGACTCAACTGTTTGGGTTTTATTTAATTCTAACAATTCAGAGTTGCAGTTTGACTATTTAGGTACGATAGCCGTGCAGAATGGTTATATTAAATGGATAGGAACACCAGGGGAAGGTATAATAAGATTCGATGATAAAACGTGGACACATTTTAATCCGGAAAATTCACCCTTACCGCATCCATATATTAATGATATAAAAATTGATAAAAATGATGTGTGGATTTGTACCGTTGACGGATTAGCTAAATTCAATGGATTAGTTTGGGAAGTTTTTGATAAAATTAATACTGGTCTTCCCGATAACTATATCACATCGATAGCAATTGCGGAAAACGGTGAGAAGTGGATAGGTACATTTTATAATGGAATAGTTAAATCTGATGGAGATAATTGGGAAATCTTTAATCAGACTAATTCGCCGCTCCCCAGCAACACAATTAATTCAATTATAATTGATAAATATGGCTTTAAATGGATAGCTACTGAAGATGGCCTAGTAAAAGCAAAATCTTCTTCTTTCCGAACTTGGGAGGTGTTTCGAAAAGAGAATCTGGTTTTAAACACAATACCAGATAATTTTGTAAATGCCATTCAATCAGATAACTACGGAAATATTTGGATAAGCACTTTAAAAGGTGTAGCAGTATATAACGGTGAGAAATGGTACAATACTGAAATTCCAACATCTACTTCAATTGCTGTTGACCGAAATAATACAATTTGGTTTGCCTCTAAAGGGATTTATCAATATAAAAATGGCATAGTAAGAATCTTTGACTCCCACAACTCTCCCTTAAAAACAGATAAAATAATGTCTCTTACTATAGATGGTAATAATAATCTGTGGGCAACGACCTTTGGTAATGGTCTAGTTAAATATAAAGGAAACTAATTTTTTTACCTCAGAATTACCTGGCTATTCAATTAGATTAAGTCAATTTATTTTTACCTTTTATAAAAAAGCCCCAACAATTGTTAGGGCTTAAAATCTAATTGATTTCAATTATCCGTTAGGGACCCGTAACGAACGGATACTCTTTGCAATCCGTATTAGGATCAAACTTTTTACCTGGCATGGTATCATAATTAATGCTGTTGGCACCGAACAACAATGTATGTGCATTGTAGCCTAATATTCTTAAATAAGCTGCTATATGCGCAGAGGTTGTACCGGTATAGCAGTAAACAACAATCTTTTTATCTTTTTCGGGGGGTAAAGTTTTCAATGCAGTCGCGAGCTTCAAATCTGATTTAGGAGTATATTGAATCGCTCCCGGTATATGTCCCGTGGAGTAATCGGCAGCAGACCAATAATTAACAATGTAGTAACTTGAAGGCGAACTGAACACATCTGAAGCTTTTACGGTTGCTATTGTAAATCCTTCGGATACTACAGTCGCAGCGCTTGCTTCCAGAATATCTTTGCCGTCTGTCTTACCGGTAGACAGTGTCGGTAAATCCCCCGGTGCATTTTTTTGAGTAACGTCTGTAGTTAATTGGGTTGCATAAGCATTTCCGATATTGGTGTGCCATGAATTTGAAACGGCAGAATTCCATGCAGACATACCGAAGAGCATTAAATAAACATTATTGTAACCTAACAGCCTTAGTATCGAAGTTGCATAGCTTGCCGTTTGCCCCGAATAACATACCATAACAACTTTGTCGTAAGTACTTAAATTATTCTGAGTATAGTGAGACACAATATTTGCAAAGTCAACCCGAACAGCACCTTCGATGTGTCCCTTGTTTTCAAAATCAGCCTGGCTTCTGGTGTCCATTATATATTGCTTATAGCCGGGTGTAAGTTGATTTGTTCGGACATCGGCGGCGGAAATTGTTGCCGGTGCTAAAGTGTTTATAAAATCGCCGTTTGCCTCCAAATATGTTATGAGTACTTCCGCCTCATTAATTGCCGGCGGTATAACCGGGCTTTCATCATCCTTACTGCATCCGGAATAGAATACCAGCATCGGAATAATTAGCAGCATATAAAATAATTTGTATTTTTTCATTTTTTCTCCGTTTGATTGTATGTTTTATGTTAATTGAGTTATGATTTATTTATTATTTATAATCCCCATTTAGCAGGCAGTTTCCCGTCTACTGTAATATTCTTGCTTGCCTCAAGTTCCCAATCCAGCAGATCTGATTTAAACAGATAGAGGTCTTTATTGCGGTAAATATCTCCTTCCTTAATTATATGGCATGCATCGTAACACGGCTGTCCATCGGTAACTTTAGTTCTGCTCGTCCACTTGATTATGTTATGAGGTGTTGTGTATTTGTATGTAGGTGCAGCGTCAAAATTGGTTAGGAAAGGAATACCGTAATTTTGCCAGCTATCCTGTTTCATTAATGATCTGCGTAAAGTTGCAAATTTATATGGCTTTGTTTGCGAAATTGGATTTATGCCGATTTTAAATCCTTGGTAGGAAGGTATTCTTGCACCTTCACCTCCGATGTGGCAGCTTCCGCAATTATTATAATTTTGTGAATGGCATGTTTGGCAGTTAAAAGTATTAAGATGTGCAACATGATATTGATTAGTAGTCTTAAGTCCCGTATGGCAATTTTCGCACTTAGGCAAAAGTATCATTTTGTATCTTTGATTATAGATGTTGCCGTCTCCATGCAGTTCATTTTGAGTATGGCAATTAACGCACTCGAACTTGGGTCCGGTTAAGTGCACATCCGGAACGGTTCCGGTTGCAATTCCAAAATAGGCATGACCACCGCGGCTTACATGGCAGGCAACACAATTGTCCCGCATATCAGGTTTTTTACTAAACATGTGTCCTTTGTATAATCCGCCTCCGCCTGCTTTGGGACGATTAACATGGCAATCTCCGCAGGTAGCATGACACTTCCCGCAATTAGTATCGTATCCTTCTTTCATTAAATCGGATAATTGATCAAATGAACTTAACCCTGCTCTTGTAACCACCATATTTTTTTGACCCCAGCCTTGCTCGTGCAAACTATTTTTTGCACGGCTTACAATATCCGGATGGCAGCTTGCACATTTCTCTTCAGCCTTCTTTGATGGATGTTTGATAAAATTTCCCGAGTGGGCTAATTCTTTTTGGTCGGTATTATCAACACCATTATGGCAGTCGGTGCATTTCATTTTTCCATGCATTGTCTTTTTGAAAACTGCG
>CAZTDB010000154.1:0-5927 GCA_964612385.1 uncultured Ignavibacteriaceae bacterium | reverse complement strand
ACCACAGTTAATTGTTCGCCAGCGTTAATATCATTTCCTAATATGATTTGATTATAACCGGAATGCTTATCGAGTATATAAATCTTTATTGAAGTGCCGTCATAAAAGTGCCACTGCTCATATGATTTCAATCGATGAAAAGCGGAAAAATCTTTTCCTTCTAATAAGAAAAAAATAGAAGTGGAGAAAGATCTTCTACCGTTATACCTGACGGGTAGCGCAATATGTTCAATGAATTCATCCGAGCGATAAATTTCTTTAAAATATCCTCCTTCAGGATGAGGTTTTAATTCTAATTGACTGAAATAATATTCTGCTTTTGGATGCATAGAATTTCGATAATACCCGGGAAAATGTTTTGAATAAAAAAAGCGCATCCCGGGATGCGCTTTAATCAGTTGTAATTATCAGCTATTATCTCTTATTGACGGGAACATAACTGCGTTGAGTTTCACCAATATAAATTTGACGCGGACGATAAATTCGAACACCCGGGGTTTCTCTCATTTCTTTCCATTGAGCGATCCAACCGGGTAAACGACCTAACGCAAACATCACGGTGAACATATTCGTCGGAATTCCCATTGCACGATAGATAATTCCGCTGTAGAAATCAACGTTTGGATAAAGTTTACGTTCAACAAAGAAATCATCTTTGAGAGCAATATCTTCAAGATTTTTTGCTATATCGAGCATAGGATCTTTAATTCCAAGTTCGCTCAGCACTCTATCTGCCGCTTGTTTTAAAATTCTTGCTCTCGGATCAAAGTTCTTATATACTCTGTGTCCAAATCCCATCAGCTTGAATTTTGATTCTTTATCCTTTGCCAGGTTGACGTACTTTTTGTAATCGCCGCCGTCTTCTTGAATTTTTTGCAGCATGGTTATTACTTGCTGATTAGCTCCGCCGTGCAGCGGACCCCAAAGAGCACAAATGCCGGCAGAGATGGAAGCGAAAAGATTTGCTTCGCTGCTTCCTACCATTCTAACTGTTGAAGTGCTGCAATTTTGCTCGTGGTCGGCATGAAGAATAAGTAATAAGTCAAGTGCTTCTTCAAGCGCTTTTGGCACTTCGTAAGGTTCAGTTGGAACTGAGAACATCATGTGCAGAAAATCTGCTGCGTAGCTTAAATGATTTTGCGGATAAACATACGGTTGACCAATCGATTTTTTGTATGAGAATGCCGCAATAGTATTCAACTTGGCAATCAAACGGATAATATTCAGTTCTATATCTGCATTATAACCGGCTTCAGGATAAAATGCGGAGAGAGAACTTACCATCGCCGATAAAATTCCCATAGGGTGAGCAGTGGGAGGAAATCCCTCGAAGAATTTTTTCATATCCTCATGCAGTAAGCTGTGATGAGTAAGCTGGTAATGGAAATTGTCAAGCTGGGCTTTTGTAGGAAGGTAACCGTAAATGAGCAGATAAGCTACTTCGATGAAATTAGATTTTTCGGCTAACTCTTCAATCGGATAGCCGCGGTATCGTAATATGCCTCTCTCACCGTCAATGAATGTAATGGCACTTTGGCAAGAACCGGTATTTGCGTAACCGCTGTCGAGAGTAATCGCACCGGACATACCCCGGAGCTTTGTAATATCTATCCCGACTTCTTCCTCCGTCCCTCTTACAACAGGGAGTTCGTATTCCTTATCATTTAAGGTTAGTTTTGCTTTTGCTTCCAATTTTAAATCGGTGGTTGACATTTAATTCCCCTTTCTCTTTTGTTGATTTGATTTATTTATTAGTGATTAACTTTCTTCAATAACCGCTTGAGGGGAAAATCAGGTTGTTAGAGGAATCTCAGCTAAGCGGTATTTAAGAATAAGAACTGTACCTAAAAAAATTTCCTCCTTTCTTTAGGTTATTTGATTTATATATTTAGATTGCTGTGTTTTTTAACTCATTTAATTTATTCTATTCAAAACTATATACTACTATTAAAAATATCAACAATTATTTTTAATTTTAAGTCAGAAAAACGTCTTTTTTCAATTTTTCTTCTCAACTATCGTATTAATGATGAAGTTTTGAACAATAGAATCCTATTCCGCAATTAAAGCCGAGTAGGAATGCCTGTAAAAAGTAAATTGCCAATCGAGAAAAAAATCTTCTAATAATAAATATGGAGTTCAAATTGAAAATAAATTTTTTCTTCCTTTTAACTATTGCGGTTATAGGCTTCTTCCCCTCTTTCATCACTAAGACAATGGCGCAGCCTCTGAATGCAGAGGTGAGTGAAGAAACTCATCACATCGCTAAAAGATTTGTATCGACCGCATTAAACGATTGGAAAGGTTACTTTTTGTTAGCGGAATTATGTCAAATCGGACCAAGGCTTAGCGGATCAGAAAATTCATTACGGGCAATCAAATGGGCTGAAGAGAAGATGAATGAATTAGGCTTCGATTCGGTTTGGCTTCAGCCGGTGATGGTTCCTCATTGGGTGCGCGGTAACGTAGAGGAAGCCGTAATTCTCAATTCAAAATTATTTGAGGATAAAGTTCTTAATGTGCTTGCGATCGGTGGAAGTGTTCCCACTCCGGCTGAAGGAATTACAGCACAGATAGTTGAAGTAAAAAATTTTGAAGAGCTTGAAAAGAAAAAAGAAGAGGTTAACGGGAAGATTATTTTCCTCAGCCGTTCTTTAGACCAATCGTTGGTAAATACTTTTGCGGGTTACGGTGGTGCGGTTAACCAGCGTACGCGCGGTGCAATTGAAGCCGCTAAATATGGCGCTGTGGGTGTAATCGTTAGATCGGTTACTACTAAGCATGATAACGTGCCGCATACCGGTTCATTGTCATACGTTGATTCAATTCCGAAGATTCCAGCCGTTACAATCGGTACCTCAGATGCTGATTTTTTAAGCGCAGCCTTAAAGCAAGAACCTGATTTAAAAATAAAACTGAGATTAAATTGTAAAACATTACCGGATGCACAATCTTATAATGTTATCGGAGAATTAAAGGGAATCGAAAATCCGGATGAAGCAATAGTAGTTAGCGGACATTTCGATAGCTGGGATGCAGGATGCGGTGCACACGACGACGGTGCCGGATGCATTCAGGCTCTTGAGGTTCTTGATTTATTTAGACGATTAGATATTAGACCGAAGAGAACCATCAGGTGTGTCTTCTTTATTAATGAAGAAAATGGGGTTAAAGGCGGAAGAGTTTATGGTGAGTATTCGAAAACATCTATTGAAAAGCACATCGCAGCTATTGAATCCGATCGCGGGGCTTTTACACCGAGAGGATTTTCAGTCGATGCAGATTCAATCATTATTGATAAAATTAAATCCTGGCTGCCCTATTTAAAGCATGCAAGAATCGAATGGGTTGAAAAAGGCGGAAGCGGAGTTTATATTTCCTTTATTAAATCTGCAAAAGCTTTGATTGGTTATGTTCCGGATGACCAACGGTATTTTGATGTCCATCATTCAGCTAATGATACTTTTGAGTCTGTTCATCCAAGAGAAATGGAATTAGGCTCAGCAGCGATGGCAATTTTAACCTATCTGATCAGTGAGGTTGGATTTTAATAACAATCAGCGTAAAAGTATCATTTTTTTTGTTGCAGCAAATCCACCGCAGCGTAATTGATAAAAATAAATTCCGCTTGTCAGCATTGACCCCTTCGGGGAAAGATTGCTTGCATCGAAAGTTACCTCATAAGTTCCTGGTACTTTTTCTTCATTAACAAGTGTTGCTATTTCTCTTCCGAGAATGTCGTAAATCCGGAGTAGAGACGGGGCATGCCCCGTCTCTACAGGCGGAATGGTGTATTTAATTTTTGTTGATGAGTTGAAAGGGTTAGGATAATTTTGATACAGGAAAAAATCCTCCGGCAATTCAAAACTTTCTTCAACATCTACGGCAGCGGAAAACCATAAATATGTTTGATAAATCGGGGAACTATTTGAACTACCAAAATTGGCATAGTTTGGACGTGAGATGATTGCTAACGGATCGAGCGATAAAAATGCAGTCTTATTGCCATTCGATGTTATGTAATGAGTTATTACCGCTATCGTATCGAACGATAATTCACCGCTCAAATTTCTGGCTTCTGCTTTTAGATCAATGTTCTCTTTATTTATAACATCAAATCCGTCTGTTCTATTTTCCATTTCTAATTCATTGAAAGGATCATACAATAATGAATCAGCTTGCATACTAGTAAATTCCGTATACAACGCACCACCTAAAACAGAATTTTCAATCGGGATTAATTTTGTTGGGGAATCTGCAGCGATACTTATATTGTTATATGTTCTATTAATTCCGAAGAGGTCAAATTCAAAATCACCTGTTGAGAGAGTTGTATCAGAAGAATATCTGCTGCTCAGCCAATCTTGCCCAATTAAAGCATAGCTATTTCTATCAGATAAGAGAAGCCATTTTTTAATAGTTTCAGAATTATCGTAGTCCGGTCCGTTTGTTGTTATTTCGAAAACCGTTTTGTAGTAATTCAAAACGTCAGTTAACTCTCCATAACACCATACATCGTAATATACAAATAAACTATCATTTATATTGAAGTAATATTCCTGCGGAAAGCCCGAGGGTGTATCAAACCCATTGAATACCACAAGCAAATTAGCTGTTATATAACAGCCGATTAAAATCTTGTCACTTCTGGTCTTAGTACAATTTCCCATTACATCGCAAGCTTCAATGTAAAAAATGATGTTCCATACTCTATCAAAGGCTGGTAACTTTGCAGTATAAATATCATTACTGTCAAGTTCCATTTCTACGGTTTCCCATGAATCATTATAAAAATAATATAGGTTAGCAAACGAGACACCAGCATTCCCTCCGGATGGATTTTCATCTGTTATTTTTGCTGAAATTGTGAAGGGCTTACCACAACGTAAAGAAGTAAAGTTATTTAATACTTTAATTACAGGTGAAACATCTCCGGTAATTTCTGCACCAACAATAATACCCCAGATATAATGCCTCGACCACCATCCTATTGTTGAGATGCTATCCGGAAACCTTCCGTTTGGATAAAATTTAAAGCCTGTTAAAAATCCTATCCCGTCGGCAGCCCGGAGTCCCAATCTGTCACCTCCCATTGTCACGGAGAGGTTTTTGATTGCAACACCGAAAATTTCATCCTTGCTCATTTTAATTTCCGAATTGGAATTTAATTCAATCCAAGTATATTCATCTGCTGGCAAATCCGGATTTGGGATAGTAATACCTTTTCCATCATTTCCTTCCCAAAGAAATTCTCCGAAAGGCGATCCGAGCCCACTTTGTGAGATGTCTACCCAGTCTCCCGTTCTATCTTCATTGTCGATAAATGCGGTGATTTCATTAAAACCGTTTCCTTCAGCCGGATAATATCCTAATTGTTGTGTCTTGGTTGTATCAAGTTGTTCCATGCTCCAATTAAATTTTACAAGCTTTATTTCAGCCTTGGTTGTATCTGATTGATTTTCAGTTGAGTTATAACCAACACCTCTTATGATTAAATCTCCAGGAGCGAAAAATAATTGCACAATCACTTCCTGACCAAAATAGCCGAAATTTAATGGTGCTCCTATAAAAAAATCTTTATAATTCAACGTATCATACTTACTCTGGATATTATAGTAATTCCTATTTGTATTTTTGAATGTTTTTAATGATTGAAAGCTAAAGGGAATAATTTCTCCATCGGATTTGAGAACATAATCTTGTGGGTAAGTAATCGCCGCAGTAAATAGGATTATTATAAACAGTCTCTTAATATTCATTCTACATCCCTGTTTTTTATCGTAGAAGAATCATTTTCTTTGTATCAATAAATCCACCGCAGCGTAATTGATAAAAATAAATTCCGCTTGTCAGTATTGACCCTTTCGGGGAGAGATTGCTTGCATCGAAAGTTACCTCATAATTTCCAGAGGGTTTTTCTTCATTAA
>CAZTDB010000153.1:0-5983 GCA_964612385.1 uncultured Ignavibacteriaceae bacterium | reverse complement strand
TACTTTCGCCCGTGAAAGACCGAGCTTGCAGAGTTCTTCATCATTACTGTTCAATATTCTTTCAGGCAACGGATCGTTATCAAAAAAAGTCATGAGTCTATTGTTTATTGCGTGCGCTGCTGTTATGGATAATTGCTGTCCCACAATTGCTTTCAGCAATGAGATGTAATAACTTTTACGGGGTTTTAATAAACATTTTCCCGTTTGGTCTATAATTCTTGCAAGTTTATTATCGTGTTTATATATATGGTTAGTTCCTTTTTCTATTTCGATAGAATTCATTATTATTAACAGCATTATTAAATGATGTTCCAAATATAATTCAAAATGAAATTCCCGAACAAAAATCCGGATTCTGTTAAATCAAACAAGCTGTTTGCAGGTATTGAACCTGAGCAATTATCTATAAGCGTCCACCAGAAAGATTTTATGGAGGTAAACGAAGGCGACATAATCTTTCAAAGCGGTGATAAGAGCGATAATTTGCACTTGTTAGTTGAAGGTGAGGTGAAAATAAAAGTAACCAATGCGCCAAACTTTCATATAGTTTATAGGAAAGAAAAAAATGAGTTTTTTGGAGAGAGGGAAATTTTTGAAAAAGTGAACAGACACTCATCTGCAGTGGCGAACATCAATTCTTTGCTGTATCTCATTTCTCAAGACAATCTAAAAACCCTTATAAAGAAATATCCGCAAATCAAAATCAATTTATCCGAATCGATGCAGCCCGGCTCTGAGGATGAAGCCGCGGGCAGCTCTTCAACATTATCACGCATTGAGGCTTTTGCATTAGGGGAATATCCTTCGAAGAAAGTAGTTGTTCCGCCTGAAGAAGAAGAATTACCAAAAGCCGAACCTGCCGGGGAAACTTCTCCACCTGCTGAACCGCTGCCGGAAACAACACCTGAAAAAGATATTTCAACAGACGAGGAAATAGAAAGTGAACTTCCGGTTGAAGGAGTGAAAGCTGCTGAAGAACTAGTTGACAATTTAGATTGGAATTTTGAGGAAACGACAGAATCCGTAGCAGTGGAAGATACTTTGCAAGAGGCTGAACCGCAGCAAATAGAATCCGAAGAAGAAGCTGCTCCAACTGAAGAAGAAAAGACGGCGGAAACTATATCATCCGAAGAAATTTTAGTGGATTCGGAACCGGTTTTTCAAATGGAAGAAAATCTTTCTATTGATAAGGACACTCAATTCCACGAAAACCAAATTCAAGAAGAAGAAACTAAAACCGGCAGCACCGCACTCCAATCGGATATTTACGTACAAATTATGGGCGATTTATTAGGCTCGATTGCATCCTCAAATACAATGGATGAACTTGAAATAAACGCTCTTGATTCTGCGATAAAATTGTCGAATGCCGATGCCGGCTTTTTATATACGGTAAATATGTCCGGCAGATTTTTAGCCAGAATTCTTCCAGCCGATTCTCCTCCTGCAAAAATTAATATAGACAGTTTTGCCGCAGGATATGCAGCTTACAATTGTGAATTCCCTTTTATCGAGAACGTTAATGAAGATACAAGATATAATTCCGAATTAGACGGCAGCAATATCGAAAATATAAAGCAATGTGTTTGTATACCCGTTCGCAGGAATGCGATAGAAACAATTTTTGTTATTGAGCTTCTGAAAAAATCTGCATTTAAAGATGAAGAATTAAAGAAGCTTGTGCTGCTGCAAAAAACGTTAGAGGGAGCGGCAAAGAGATTAGAGAAAAGCGATGAAACTGCATTTAATGAAAAAATAAATTCCCTTGGTGATTTTGCAAATTTTTTAATAAAAGATGTCCGCACACCGCTGCTGTCTATTAAGTACTACGCAGAGCATATAAAACGAAAAGACATTGATGCGGAGATTAAACAGATAGTTGAAATGTTAATTGCACAGTCTAATTCAGTTATCGATCTTTTACAAGCAACATTTGATTATACAATTAATAAATTAACGCTGCATGCGAGAAGCCAAAGTTTCAACAGTATGGTGAATGAATTGCTTGGGATTTTAGCCGAGTATGTTGAGTCAAGAAATGCTAAACTGTATAAAAAACTTGCTTCGGATGTAAAAGTTAATGTTGACAAACGAGTCTTTTACCAGGCTTGCTACCAAATTGCCAAAAACGCCTGCGACGCTATGCCCGGCGGCGGAAACATTTACGTACAATCAAAATTAAAAGAAGATTCCGTTCTGCTTGAATTCAGAGACGAAGGCAAAGGCATTCCGAAAGAAATAATAGACGACATATTCAATCCATTTTTTACATTCGGTAAAGAAAATGCTGCGGGATTAGGCTTAGCAATTTCAAAAAAAATAATTGAAGAACACAAAGGCGATTTAACCGTAGAAAGCGTAGAAGGAAACGGGACCGTATTCAGAATTTCTTTACCAGTGATAAAATAATCTTCTCCCAAAACTACCTGAAAATTATTAATGCTGAAAACCACGTTACCGTAAACGATAACGCTATTCGAAAAAAGCATTCTGAAGAATGCTGAACATTGAATACTAATCATGTACATTTTCACAGGCTGATTCATCAGCCTTTCTTCGGCTAGCGTCACTATTTGTGGTGGCGCGGAGTTAATTAATACACATACTTAAAGACAAATTTACCAACTCTTCTTCAGATCATGCTATCATTTATAGTGCTACCTTTTTATATTTTTGCACATGCAAACTAATTTAATTACCATATTAGGACCAACCGCTGTAGGCAAAACCCGATTAGCTGCACTGCTAGCCCACAAGTTCAACGGGGAGATAATCTCGGCAGACTCACGGCAGGTATATAAGGGAATGGATATCGGAACAGGCAAAGATTTGCATGATTACTTAGTTGAAGGAAAACAAATTACCTATCACTTAATCGATATCATTCATTCATCCGAAGAATTTAATCTATTTTTATTCAAGAAATATTTCTATGAAGCATTTGAAAAAATTACGAGCAGAAAAAAAATTCCTTTTTTAGTTGGCGGCACCGGTCTCTATATAAGTGCAATCCTTCAAGGCTACACTCTTCCGCCTGTAAACTTCGATTCGGAAGAGTATAATTCGTTGCTAAAATTATCATTGGAAGAATTACAACAGATTCTTTTTGACTTAAATCCTGAGCAGCATAACACAACAAACCTGCTTGAGAAGGATCGGGTCATAAAAGCTATTTTAATCGAAAAGGCTAAAGCAAACAGCCCGGCTGAATCAACAGTTATCAGCTCATTGGTAATAGGAGTTAAAGAGGATAGAAAAGTTATTAAGGAAAGAATTACCGCAAGATTAAAAGCCCGCTTAGCATCCGGTATGATTGAAGAAGTTGAGTCGTTAATTAAAAACGGAATAGCACATGAACGATTAGAGCAATTGGGACTTGAGTATAAATTTATCAGTCTTTATTTACAGCATAAATTAACTTACAACGATATGTATCAGAAGCTGAATTCAGCTATACACAATTTTGCCAAGCGCCAAATGACATGGTTCAGAAAGATGGAGAGGGAGGGTGTGAAAATAAATTGGATTGATGGCAGAGATTTTGAAAATGCATGCCGCTTCATTGAATCGGCACTTTCTTCTAAATAAAAGAATGTTCTACGATTTCTTTATTCACAATAGATTTAATTGCTTCGGGTCGGATTCTTTGACTTTAAACTTTAATTTAAACCGTGTTAAATTGTGTTTGATATAAACCCGGGTAAAATTAAAATTATAACTAATTATTAAAGGATACACGATGACAGATTTAGTTAAAAAATTATCGGATGAAATTATGCTCCTGCCGCGAGAAATCAGAGCTGAATTGGTAGATAGATTATTAGAAAGCCTTAATGTTCCAACCCAAGCAGAAATAGCTCGTTTATGGGCAGAGGAATCGGAGAAACGTGTTAAAGAATATGATGAAGGAAAAATTGAAACTGTTAATGGTGAGCAAGTATTTAAAGAAATAAGAAATCAACTTGGGCAATGAAATACACTTTTCATCCTGAAGCTCGCCAGGAACTTATTCAAGCTGTGGATTTTTATGAAAACCGATAAAGTAAGCTTGGTATTGAGTTTTTAGAAGAAATTTATTCCTCGATTCAAAGAATTATAGAATTTCCTCAAAACTACCCAAGACATTCAAAAAACACACGCAGGTGTTTTACTAATCGATTTCCTTTCACAGTAATTTATCAAATCAAAAAAGATGAGATATTTATCACAGCAATAGCACATCAAGCACGTAAACCAGGGTATTGGAAAGAAAGATTGTAATAACTCTTCAAGATGATTTAACAATCAAAAACTCCTACCTTTGGTACAACAAAAAAACAACTTAATGGACATGCCGGGAAAAACGGTCTTTGATTTATGAGTCATCTCCCTAAAGAAGTATTAAAATATCTTCACAAATATTCGCTTTCTCAGTGGAAGCTTGAGTACAATTCAAATAAAAGATTTGCTTTAGCTGTTATAGTTCCGGCAATAAAAGAGTATGAAAATATTCAAAAGCTTATTTTATCACTCCTGCAAAATGATAATAAATATTTTCAAGAATCGATTCTAATATTTGTAATTAACTCGCAAAAAAATTCCTCTGAAGAAGTATTCATCGATAATGAAAAAAGCTTGAAGTTTTTAAGAGCCATCATTTCGCAAAATACAAACACCGGAAACCAAATTGTGAACGATGCAATTTTGTCGGGATTAAATTTCGGGCTGGTTGATGCTTCCTCGAAAGATAAAGAGCTTCCCGAAAAGGACGGCGGTGTGGGGTTGGCAAGAAAAATAGGAATGGATTTGGCATTAAAAATTTTTTCGTATGATTCATCGGCTAAAAATATTTTAGCATGTCTGGATGCCGATTGCACAGTGCTGTCGAATTACATTACGGAAATTTATAATCAGTATAATCAAAGAAAGTTAAGTGCGGCTGTTGTTAATTTTGAACATCCTGTCGATCAATTAAATGATGAAGCACAAGCAATTATTTGTTATGAAATATTTTTAAGATATTATGTGTTAGGATTGAAATATGCCGGTTCCAAATACGCACACCACTCAATCGGTTCTACAATAACTTGCGATCATATAAGCTATATAAAAGCAGGCGGCATGAATAAACGAAAAGCTGCGGAGGATTTTTATTTCCTCGAAAAGCTTGCGAAGTTTTGTGAAATAAAAAAAATTACCGGCACAACCGTCTATCCTTCCTCCCGAAGTTCCTGGCGCGTGCCTTTCGGAACCGGACAACGAGTAGAAAGATTTTTATCGAAGGCGAAAGAAGAGTATCTGCTTTATAACCCGGAAAGCTTTGTTATACTTAAAAAATGGCTGAGCGTTTTTAATAACAATAATTTTGTATCGCCGGTTGATTATCTTTACGCTGCAAAGCAGATTCATCCGATGCTTGAACAATTTTTGGCCGAACAAAATTTTAGTGAAAGCTGGTCGCGCATTATTGAGAATTCGAAAACCCAAGCTAAGATTCACAAGCAAAAGTATTTGTGGTTCGACGGATTCAAAACTCTTAAGTTCATTCACTATCTTCGTGATAAAGCATATCCTCTAGTGAATATGTTTGATGCACTGGATGATATTTTTGATATGGTGAATATTAGACCTCCCGCTAAGAGAGATAAAAAATCAATTCCGGCTTTGGGCGTGCAGAGAGGTTATCTTGATATTTTGAGAGAGTTTTATTTTTAGCACAGACAGGATTGTCTGTGCTACGGGAAATTGAATGAAATGATTATTAAAGCAAATAAAGACGAAATAATTAATTACTTGTCTGATGCCTCTAATTTTAAAGGCTTCTGCGATGCGGTTTATTTCCCGGAAAGTGAAGATGATGTTATATCAATTATAAATGAATGTAATAAAAAGAATTTGCCTTTTACAGTTTCTGGCAGCGGTACCGGATTAACCGGTGCGCGTGTGCCAGAAGGGGGAATTGTAATTGCAACTGATAAATTAAACCGAATCCTCGAAATCAATG
>CAZTDB010000152.1:0-5999 GCA_964612385.1 uncultured Ignavibacteriaceae bacterium | reverse complement strand
ATTTGGCGTATCGACTCCCAACCTTTTAGCATAATTAACATCAAGCGCATGTTCTGCATCTATAAATGCTGCCAATCCACCGGATTTCTGAGCTTCGGCAATTATATGAAGACATAACGTTGTTTTACCGCTTGATTCAGGACCATAAACTTCTGTTACTCTGCCTCGCGGAATCCCGCCGATTCCCAGTGCATAATCTAATGAGAGCGCTCCTGTGGGAATCGACTCTACAAGATTTATAACTCCGTCTCCTAGTTTCATTATTGAACCTTTGCCATAAGTCTTCTCAATGCTTGCAATCGCTTCATCGATAATCTTCAGCTTCTGTTCTCTATCAGCACTCATTTTTTTCCTCCTTGTCTATTTTAATTTATATTCATTAATTTCTGTATATATAGAACCTGCCGGCAGCAAAGTGCTTTCAATCAGCGCCGCTTCAGTTGAAACAAATTTATGTTCCGGCATCTTAAAATTATTAAACGCCGTAATGAAAGATTCATCCGGTGTTTTTTTTATTCTTAGTAAAGTAAGATGAGCTTTGAATTTTCTTTTTTCAGCAGGGATCGAAAATTTTTCTAACTCATTATTGATTTTATTTACAAGCTCAAAAACAACCGGCTCGCAATTTAATCCGATCCATAATATTCTTGGCGATTGACGATTGTAAAAGAAACCAAATTGCCCGAGCGATAAATTTATTTTTTCAAAATTTTCTATGAAAGAAAGTGCATCAGCAATTTCTTTTATACGCGAATGCTCAACCTCACCAATGAATTTGAGCGTCAGGTGTATCTTCTCTTTAGACTCCCAGCGCAACCCGGTCGAATCTTTCCAAATTGAATCGCGGTAATCAATAATTCTATCCCTAATCTCTTCCGGAATTTTTAATGCAACAAACAATCTACTCATCGATTGAAATTCCCAGCACGAAACGGCGAATTATATCCAATGCGGCTTGTGCTGTTCTCTCCTTATTCAATATTCTATCTTCCCCAAAAACAAATTTTTTAGCTGTACAAACTTTCTCATCGCAGTAACCGATGTATACTAAACCAATAGGTTTATCGGCTGTAGCACCGGTTGGACCCATAATACCCGTAATAGAAATTCCGATATCTGCCCCGCTAATTGATTTAACTCCTTCAGCCATTTGCCTTGCTACCTCCAAACTAACGGCACCATGCTGAACAATTGTATCCTCATCTACTTTCAGAATTTCAACCTTAGCTGCATTGCTGTAAGCGATAATGCCACGTTCAAAAAAATGACTGCTGCCGCTTATGTTAGTAAGCAAATTCGATACATATCCTCCCGTGCATGATTCGGCAACGGCTGTTTTCAAACCGCGTTCTCTTAGCAACCTTGCGATTACTTGTTGAAGAGTATCATCACCCTGCCCGAAAATATACCTACCGGCTTTATTTCTAATTTTTTGTTCAATCTCTACTAATTTATTTTGAGCTTCTTCTTCACCCGATTCTTCTACTGTAATTCGCAGCTTAACGCCAAATTGGCTGGGCAGAAACGCTAATTGTGCACCTTCTAACAAGTCATCTAAGCTTCCTAGACGCTCGAATAGCATGGATTCGGGGATACCCGTTGTTTGCAAAATTTTTCTCTTTCTAAACGTATCTCGCTTTGGCACCGTTTTCTGTAGACGGGGAATAACAAAAGATTCCATCATTGCTTTCATCTCATAGGGTACACCGGGAAGAACAATAAATATTTTATGCTCCTGTTCTATCCAATAACCGGGCGCGGTGCCATTTTCATTTCTTATTACGCCGGCTATTTTGGGTACGAGCGCCTGGTTCTCATTTATTTTTGTTAATTCTCTTCCTCTCTTGGCGAACATTTTTTTTATATCTTCGAGCACGTCAAGGTTCATAACTAACTCAGTGCTAAAAAATTTAACAACACATTCTCTAGTATGATCATCGTGAGTTGGTCCAAGCCCGCCGGTTGCGATTACCAAATCGTTTCCGGCATAACTAAGTTCGAACTCTCTCAAAATGGCATCAGGATTATCGCCTACAACAATAATTTTATTTACGTTTATTTGAATTTCATCAAGCTGCTGTCCAATATAGGCAGCATTATTGTTTATGGTTTGACCGATTAACAGCTCATCACCGATGGAGATAATTTGAGCATTCATATTTAAGATTTGTTGTGAGTAAAAATTTACCGCCCTAAAATAAGCAAAAAAGCATGAAGAACGATTAGCGAATAAAGACCAGCTACGACATCATCTAACATAATTCCTAAACCGCCGCCTATCTTTTCTAAATTTTTTGCCGGAAAAGGTTTTACGATATCGGCAATTCTCCATAAGATGAAAGCTATTACAGAGATTTCAGGCTGTTTAGGAAGAAATAGTAATGTGATCCACATTCCAACAAACTCGTCAATTGTACATTCTTTCGGGTCTTTTCCATATATTTTTTCAAATCTTCCTCCCACCTGAATACCATAGAAAAAGAAAATTACTATCGCAGCAATCAGTATATAAGGATTTTCAAAGCCCGGTATCCAATAAATTAACATAGCAGCTATGCTTGCATAGGTTCCCGGCACTCCTTTGATGTAACCGGTAAAAAACCCCGACCCGATTGTTTTTTCAAATAGATTAAGCTTCATTGCTAAACAGCTTTTTTATTAGAAGACGATTGTTAAATAAGTAAACAACACCCGAATGAAATGTGATAATAGTAATAGCCAGCATAAAATAATAAAGAAAGTTTTCGTTCATTAGTACGTCAAAAATATTTTCGTTTCCGGTATATAACTGCGGCGTTCTTGAGCCGACATAAACAATTAATAAATAATAAAGAAATATCATCTGGATAAAGGTCTTCCATTTAGCATAATAACTTGTAGGGAAAGGAATTCTTTTGTAATCGGAATAGGCGCGGATTAGTGTTATCAATAAATCACGAACGATTATGATTATTACCATCCACAACTTTAGAATTCCTAAAAAAACAAATCCAAGGAATGCAGCCGAAGTTAAAATTTTATCGGCAAGCGGATCCCAAAATTTTCCCCACTCGGTTATGTAATTAAATTTCCGTGCCAGCCAGCCGTCATACCAATCGGTTAAGGCAGCAATAACAAATACACCTAATGAGATTTGATTATATAACGGATTATCGATTATAAAAAGGACAAAGAAAACCGGCGTTAAAATAATTCTGATAACAGTTAACTGATTTGGTAATACCATAATTAAATGTATTTAGTGATGCCCGGCTAACTTTTTTAGATATGCATATTCATAAATACCGGTGCTGTGTCCGTCTTTCCAGCTGATTGAAATGGCATAGTTCCCGACTTGTGAAATATTTTGTACTTCAATTTGCGCTTTATACAGTAAAGGGATATAACTCTTACTCTCCTTTTCCCTTTCAGTTAAACATGTTGCACAAGGACAGTTTCGGCGTAATATTTCCAAAGAGACGGCAGATTCAGAGCCATCATCCCAATTGATAGTCAGCTTGTTTGAGGCTGATAATTTAATCTTCGTTGGATTCATTCCTCTATTGCCTCACCGGTTAATTTCATCAGTACATCAATATACTTTTCGCTTGTTTTTTCAATCACTTCCGGCGGCAAAACGGGCGGCGGCGGCTGCTTGTTGAAATTAATTGAAAGCAGATAATCACGGACAAATTGTTTATCGTAACTTTCTTGGGCTTTCCCGGCTTTATATTTTTCTACAGGCCAAAAACGGGACGAATCAGGTGTTAGCAGCTCATCAACAAGAATGACTTCGTTTTTATAAATGCCGAATTCCATTTTAGTATCGGCAATAATTATTCCCTTAGTTAAGGCATATTCAGATGCTGAGTTATAAATTTTTATTGCCGCTTCACGAATCGTTTTCAGGATGTCTCTATCGGTTATCTTTTCAGCATCCTCCATCGAAATGTTTTCATCATGCAATCCAATCTCGGCTTTAGTTGAAGGAGTAAAGATTGGTTCAGGCAGCTTTTGAGATTCAACTAACCTTTCAGGCAAATTGATGCCGGATATTTTCCCGGTATTCAAATAATCATTCCATCCCGAACCTGACAAATAACCTCTAACGATAGCTTCGATAGGAATAACTTCTGCTTTTTTTACAAGCATGCTTCTGCCTCTTAATTCATCTGAATATGGTTTGCAGGCAGAGGGAAAGTCTTTTACATCCGTGCTGATTAAGTGGTTCGGAAATAAGTGTGAAGTGAAATCAAACCAAAATTTGGAAATCTTCGTAAGTACATGACCTTTATGAGGAATACCCTGCGCCATTATTACGTCGAAGGCTGAGAGTCTGTCGGTTGAGACAATAAGCAGATTCTCACCGGCATCGTGAATATCCCTTACTTTACCTTTTTTCAATAACTTTAAGCCGGGAAAATTTGTTTCGAGTATAATTTTTGTTTTCATTTTAATATTGTAATGAGATTGCTCAAATATAATTATGCTTTAAGGCTTATTCAAATGAAGCCGGCAATACTTTATATCGTGAAGTGATAAATAGATTCTTAATGCTCAATATTTAAGAAATAATCTCTTAGATTTTAAGTTTTGTGTTTTTACAAATAATAAGGTTAAAGGAACCGGGGGATACTTTTGTTACTAAGGTTGTCCAAAGGACTTCGGAGATTCACGTGGTAAGGTTTTCCTTACTATAGTTAATCCGAACCGTATCTACTTTCTAACCTTAGTAACAAATCTTACTTCTGATAACATAAACCTTATCCCAAGTTCCTATGAATTACCTTATCTGATGTAATGACTCATTAAGAAATCGAAATTTTAGTACAAATTTCTCAAAGAATCATTTGACAAATATCTTTGGTTAGAGTTTATTCCGAAAAGACAGGTAATGAGAAAGAGAACTTTGTCCCCTTTTTAGGTGTGCTTTGGACGGATATTTTTCCTCCGTTTTTATCTACAAATTCTTTAACGAGAAGAAGTCCTAAACCGGTGCCATATTCTTTTTCAGTACCAGGTTTTGAAGAAAGATGATCTTCGATGATTTTTTCCACTTCTTTAGATGTCATACCGATTCCCGTATCCTCAACACAAATTTCTATAAATTTAGGATCATCGGCTTTATCTAACCTATAAGCACTAACAGTAATTTTACCTCCCTTCGGAGTGAATTTAATCGAATTTGAAACAAGGTTTTGTATAATTGAGTTTACCATATCCTCATCCGCTAATACTTCGATATCCGGCTCTACTTCAATAGCAATGGTTAACTGTTTTTTTACTGCATTGCCTTGGACCATTTTAACATTGTTTGTTATAATCGTGCTTAGGTTTAATTTTTCAGGATGATACTCCAGCTTACCCATTTGAAAGCGAGAGAATTGGAGCAGGTTATTTGTCATGCCGTATAAATTTTTTGACGATTCGTAGATAACATTTAAATATTCTTTTATTTCTTCTATCGTGAGTGAATCATATTCGTATGAGAGGATTTCTGTAAAACCGAGCAGCGAGTTAAAAGGGCTTCTAAGGTCGTGAGAGATTAGCGAGAATAATCTATCCTTGGAAAGGTTGAGCTCCTGTAATTCTTCAATGAGCTTTTCCCTTTTCTGTTCTTCAATTTTTCTTTCAATTGCAGAGGATAAAGGATGCGATATTGTTTCTAAAATTTCCTTTTCTCTCTCACCGTAATTAACCGATGTTTCATAATCTTGAACGACAAGCACACCCACAGTATTCTCCCGAATTTTAAGCGGAACCCCCAGCCAAATTGCCGAAGGAGTACCCATTAATTCAACTTCACCGCTTGTTACTAATTCATGATCTTTTTCTCTAGTAATTAATGCAGATTTTCCGGAAGTAAGTACATATTCAGTTAATCCCTTTCCGAATCTTTTGGGCGGTGCTTCTTTGTCAACCACGTCTACGAAATAAGGAAAGCTGATGTAACTGCTTTCTTTATCGTATAACGCTATGTAAAAATTATCCGCTGGCATTAAAAGCTTAATGCTTGAATG
>CAZTDB010000151.1:0-6027 GCA_964612385.1 uncultured Ignavibacteriaceae bacterium | reverse complement strand
TTCTTCTTTTTGAACTTCGCTTTCATCTAACTTTACTGTAAGCAGATTAAAAAAGGCAAAAAGGCAAAGCCCTATGAGAACCCAGTAAGTATCCAGCCAGCCGTCAGAACCGGGTGTCCCCTCACCGATAAAAAATCCAAAAATCCAATAGCCGGACAGTACGCCAACCATAAAAATTCCCTCGAGTACGCTCATCACGCTTGCATGTTCATCGGAATTTTCTGTAATTAATCCAACGGTTGAATAAGCAGACACCTTAATCAAACCAAAGCTGAAACCTGTAGCCGCAAAAAGTATTTTTGACATTAGGAAGCTGTCGAACAATCTCATCCCGAGTGAAGCGGCTGTAACAACGAGCAATGCAGTTAGCATCGATCTTTTATAGCCAAATTTTGGGATGTAAGATGCGAACAGAAAAGAGAAAATCGCTATCGATAAATCCTTAAAAGCTTCAAGAACGCTTGCAGCGCTTTCGCTTACATTGTAATGGATGATCACCTGCAGAATAACAATGCCCACACTGTTAAGCATCAATCCTATAACAAAGTAGTTTATGTATAATGAGAGTTTAACTTTAAATTTTTGCATTATATCCTCGGAAGGAAATTAGGTGTATGTATCTTCTAGTTGATAGTGCACACTGCAAATCAAAATCACTAGCAGGCATTAGATTCGTAATCAGTAATAATTAAGAAAAAATCTCTCCATTCTCTGTGTGTGGCTCTGTGTAACTTTTTTTGTTACACGGAGAACCTCAGAGAGCACACAAAGTTGCACAGAGAAATTTCTCCAAGAGTTATTTGATAAATATCTTTAATTAGAATTTTTTTTCTTTCTAATAAATAGAACCCTATATCTAAAATATAGGGTTCTATTATCAGTAAATTATAGATTTACACCAACAGAAAACCTTATTGAACGACCGAGAATTGGACGACCGTTTTTAGTTGTTGGATCGCGCGGGTCACCTTCGGTCAATCCATCCGAGTCACCAAGATTATCGCCAATAATGCTGAAAGTTAAACCGCTGGCAGTGGATATATCAACGCCAAGGTCTAACTTGGAATAAGCATCTAGCTGATAGGAATTATCTCTGTCATTCCACCGTTTTCCTACATATCTTAATGCACCGAAGATAGAAGCGGTGATATTTCTAGCTAACTGAAAATTATAACTTGGTGCCAGACGGAATTGAAAGTCAGGTTGTCTCCAAACTTTTTTCCCTTCTGCACTTTTATCGCTGGATTCAGTTATTTCACCATTCTGAAATGTTCCGATGAGGCTTACTCTGAATCCTTCAACGCTTACAGCAGCATCTACTTCGGCTCCAAACGTTCGAGTTTTCAAAAGTGCTGCTGCTCTTGCCGCACCCACATCGCCGTCGAAAACTTCGACAGTGTTAAAGAAACCTGTTATGAATAAACTGTAAACTCTTTGATCAACTTTGATTCCCAATTCAAATTGATTGAAAAGATTTGGTTCCAGTTTTCCCTTTATGGATTGTGGATTACTTCCGGCTTCTTCTTCTTTAAGCTTATAACCGATGTTCTCTCTTATTTGATCAAAGTTAGGGAATAAAGAGCCTTTCGATCCGCGTACAAAAAATCCCAGATTATTAGTTGCGGCATAATTTATTGCTGCAGTTCCAGCCCAATCCGTTCCTTCCAAATTTGCGATCCTATCTAGTACTCCATCGGGCCAAGCGCCGTGATCTAATGTAAAATTGAGATTAAAGAAATGATACCGGGCACCCAAATCTAATCTTATCTGGTCTGTAACCTGCCAAGAATCGCCGGCATATAGAGCATACACTCTGGCATCACCTGCCTCGTTAAGACCGTAGTTCCAGCTTCCTCCAACATCATCAGAGGAAACACCTTTAATTACATCACCATTTGTTACATTTTCAACAACTATATGATTTCCAAGCGTCCAGAAATCCTTTGTAGACCAAAATGATTGATAAGCGCCCAACGTTATTTTATGTTGAGCTACTTCATTTGTCAAGCTTATATCATTAGTAAAAGATTCAAGCTGTTTTTCTACGACCCAATGCCCATAACTTTGAACATAGCCTGAGGTAAGAGTTCTGCCGCCGACTGTTTCAATAGAACTTTTTCCAAGCTTTGTCATTAAATCCGATACACTCATTGGGTTTCCATTTGGAACAAATCCTAACGTATTAGCATTTCCTGAAGTATAGGAAAGGTTGTCACGGACAGTCCAGCCTCCGCCCAATTCATAGTCAAAATTAACTCCGCTAACGATTCCTTTCCACCCTCGCCCTTTAGAGAAATCATAATGAGCACTATCCCCCTGCTCATTTATTCTTAAAGTTCGAAAACGTGTAGCATTTCCAAGCGGTGAAAATGTACCAAGTTCGTTACCGGTTCCTAAAGCCATAGGCAGAATCCATTGACCGTGGTCGTTGGTTAGCCTTGCGAATCCATTTATAACTCCCTTGTCGAAAACTTTTGTAAGCTGTGCGGTAAATTGGTGACCGTTTTCAGAATTGAATTCAGTATTTCTAATTCCGGGTGAGGTTCGGAAGAAACCGCCTACCATATAGTAAAATTTTTCTGATACCGGTCCGCTGAGAACCGCATCAACTCTTTGTTCGCTGTAATCCGAAGTGGTATACTTCACTCTCCCCATAGTTACATCAGTTCCCCTCTTCAGATTAAAGTTTGTGGTCAAACCGGCTTCACCATTAGAGAATACCGAGCTTGGTCCACCTCTCAAAGCTTCCGTGGCGGCTACTGTTTCGTCAATTCTAAATATTGTACTCTGCTCAAAAAATGATAATGTTTGAGTGCCGTAAATAGGAGCGCCGTTTATAGACATAGTTACAAAAGGTGCATCCCCCGAAGATGGCAAACCTCTTACAAAAATGTTAGCTCCTGCTACACCGCCGGAGCTTTCCGACCAAACACCGGGAACTAAATCCAGGGCTGCCGCCGTGCTCGGAGGCGCCAATTGTTCAAGTTCACGCGGGGTTATGGTTGTGATTGAAAAGCTCGCATCTCCTTTTCTTACCCCTGAACCGCCGGCAGTACCGGCAACAACAACCGCATCTAAGTTTAATATATCCTCAACTAATTGAGCATTTTGCTGAGAAGTTTCACCTGTTTGAATGGATATACTAAATTCCTGCCGTTTATAACCAACAGCACTAACTATTAAAGTATAACTTCCCTCAGGTATTCTGTCGATAGTATAGTTTCCCTCCGTATTAGTTGCAGCACCTATTGTGGTACCTTGAAGAAAGACATTCGCCCCCAGAACTGGGTTGCCTTTAGCATCGGTAATTTTTCCTGAAAGGGAGCCTTGGGCAAGTGAGATGGAAGCACATAGAAGAAAGATTGCGAGGACTAAGAAATGAAATCTCATTGGATTAGGTTTTAGCATAACTACCTCCAATTATTGTTAATGATTATTTAATTTGTCCCGAACAACAGAATGGATTTATTTTAAAACCATTTTAAGAAACTTTTTATAATAATGCAAGATAAAGCAAGAAAATACTTGCTTAACACCACCAAAATTACCGTTTCATAAAACAAGAAATTTTTTATCTAAGAGAAAGAATACCGGGGCAGCTAATGGTATTTATTAACTAACCTTAGGCAAAACGTTTGGAATATTGTCCAAAGTCCGAAGGATCTTGGGAGAACCCTTCGGGTTGAACAAAATTCCATTGTATAAAGTATTGCGTAACATGGGTTATTAATTCTATCAAAGCTGAAAATGTAATTTTTTAATCCGGAAACTTTTGAAGATTATTCCAACAGAAAATTAATTTCCTTCCGTAAATTTATCCGCACTAACTTTGAATATTATTTTACATTATTTTGACAACTCAACAATTTCCAATTTATAATTTTCAAACAGACATGAGGAAAATATGGGCAGCTTCTACCATCATATTATTTTAAATCCGGCTTCTTCGAACGGAAAAACTGGAAAGCGTCTAAACGAAATTAAAAATGCTGCGGATACTTTTTTCGGTAAGGATTACATACTTCACGTGACCGAATATCATTTGCACGCTGTAGAAATTGCCCGGAAGATTGTAGCCGCAGGCGGGAGAAATATCATTGCCGCAGGCGGCGATGGTACTATAAACGAAATTATAAACGGAATCTTCAGTCATCCCCTTGAAATTCGATCGGAGTGTAATCTCGGTATTATTAATGGCGGAACCGGACAAGGTTTCTCGCAAAGTATAGGGCTGCCTGCTTGTCTGGAAAAGCAGCTTGAAATTATTAAGAATGGTCAGACTAACCTTGTTGATGTAGGATATTCGAAATTCAAAAATCAAAAAGTTGAAGAAGAGGAGAGATATTTTATAAATGAATTCCAGATCGGAATTGGCGGTGAGGGTGTCGAGCGGGTTGAACGAAAAGGTAAGCGATGGGGCGGAAGGTTGTCATTCGGACTAAGAACGATTCAAAGTATCGTCAGCTATACCGATCAACCTTTATCGATAATTATAGATGGCAAGAAAATGACCGGTAAAAAATTTTTCGGAGTTATTGTTGCTAACGGTGCATTTATGGGCGGGGGAATGCACCTGGCTCCTAATGCAAAAGTGAATGATGGGGTATTCAATATTTTAATAATTCATGAAACGAAACTGCTGCAAAGATTCCTAAACTTCTCAAAAATTTATTCCGGACAGCACATTTATACCAAATTCTTCAGCTATGTAAATGCTAAATCGGTACACGTTGAATCTTCAATAAAAACTTTAGTTGAGGCTGATGGTGAATTACTCGGAAACACTCCATGCAGTACTAAGATTATACCAAAGGCTTTGAGAATATACTCGAATATCCGCGGGAATGCGAATTATATTTAGGTTTATTAAGGAAATAATTTATAGAGATGTTCCTAACTTTGCCCTGATATTAAAAAATAGAGAAATAAATCCCCAACCACCACTTGCTGTTCTTGAAAAAGTACCTGATGGACCAATTGCAAAAGCACTAAAGCCCCAGCTCTCGAAAATTTTCTGCACTAAAATTTCGATAACGTATTGAGGCTGCCTTATATCGCTTTTCGGCATAGCATCAAATCTGAAATCGAAAATGCTTCCGGCTAAAGACAATTCGCGACCGGTAAACCCGATGTGCCATTCATCCATGTAATAAGCTACGTACAATTTGGATCTTGTAGCAGCGAGGAGTTTAAAGGGATGCCTGAATTCCCAGTTTAAATAGCTTCCATCAAATATGAATGGTTTACATAATTATGTTCACTGTTTTATAGAGCGGATTTTAGCTTGTCTTCGCCCTAAGCACCATTTCAAAAAATTCCGCAGCACCACCCTCATCGTTGGTCTTGGGTATGGCAAGATCTGCTTTTTTCTTAAGCTCGGGAACTGAATTTTCAAGTGCAACTTTAAATGCATTAGTATCAAAAAGACTAATGTCGTTATACCAATCACCAATTACAGCCGATTCCTTCTCTTTTACTTTCAGTGACTTGATTAATTTTAAAAAGCCTTTACCTTTAGATGCGTTCCTCTTTCTGATTTCTAAATAATAAATTCCCTGGTGTGTTCTGGACTTAAAGTACGAATTTGTCAAGCCGAATGAGAACGGTTCTTCCAGCTTGTGCTTAATTTTAAGGATGCTTTCCTTATCATCTCCGGCAAAAATAATTTCGAGTGTATTTCTGGAATAAGTATTGTAAGATTCCACTTCCTGATATACTGCTCCGTATTTATCCATCAATTGAGGAATAAGTGAATTTGAATCAGTGAAATAAATAGCATCTGCATGGCAAAGGGCAACGTTCACAAGTAATTGATTTGCCATGTTCACCGCTTTTTTCACATGCTTCTCCTTTACTGCTACACAGTAAAAAGGTGCGGAGGAGTTTAAATCTTTAATATAACAACCGTCTAACGAAATAATAGGGAGGTTGAGGTTTAGTTCTTTTGCGAAATAAATTATTGCAGAATGAAGTTGTCCTGTCCTGAAATAGGTTGCCCTGAAAAGAACAAAAAAGGAGCAGCAAAAT
>CAZTDB010000150.1:0-6047 GCA_964612385.1 uncultured Ignavibacteriaceae bacterium | reverse complement strand
GATGAAAAAATAGTTCGTGATTCCTTATTCCACTGGTTTGAGGAAGAAAACTATATTGTTGATACCGCCGAAGACGGCGAGACAGCGCTCAGAAAATTCGAAGAGCAAAAATACGATCTGCTTTTGGTTGATATGAAAATGCCGGGCATAAGCGGGCTAGAGGTGCTTAAAAGAATTAAAGAAGCTGAGCCGGAAACAATTATAGTTCTAATTACTGCTTTTGCATCGGTTCAAACAGCCATAACCGCATTGAAAGACGGTGCATACGATTATGTTACAAAACCGATCGATCCCGATGAGCTAGCTCATCTAGTTCGAAAAGCACTCGAACAAAAAGCCCTTAAGAAAGAAATTGTTACATTGAGAGAAAGCTATAGTGAAATAATTAAACCCGATAACCTTATTGGTGAAAGTATACAGATGAAGAAAATATTTGATTTGATTAATACCGCAGCTTCCACCAATGCTTCCGTTATAATCTGCGGGGAAAACGGCACAGGTAAAGAATTAGTTGCAAAAGCGATCCATATCAATAGTTATCGGAAATACTTCCCGATAATTCATGTCAATTGCGGAGCGTTAGAAGAATCATTATTTGAAAGCGAATTATTCGGTTATGAAAAAGGAGCGTTTACCGGAGCTCATATCAAGCGAAAAGGTAAATTTGAAATGGCTGACGGAGGAACAATTTTCTTGGGTGAAATCGGTTCGATAACATTAAAAATGCAGGTTGATCTTCTTCGTGTAATAGAATCAGGTCAATTTAGCAGAGTTGGTGGTAATCAAATAATTAAAAGTGATTTCAGGGTGATTGCCGCCGCCAATGAACCTCTTGAAAATCTTGTTAAGCAGGGTAAGTTTAGAGAAGATCTATACTATCGATTGAATGTATTTAATATAGTTATCCCGCCGTTAAGAGAAAGAAGATGCGACATTTCGCTGCTTGCACAATATTTCTTGAAAAAATTTGCTGCCTCAATGAATAAACCAGTCAAAAAAATTTCAAACGAAGCGATGGAATTTCTAGAAAAGTACGATTGGCCCGGCAACGTAAGAGAGCTTGAGAACGCTATAGAACGTGCTGTAGTTGTCGGGAAAACCGATACCATTCAGGTTGCCGACCTTCCTTTTCACGTTTCCTCTAACAGCCTCGAATCGGACGATGGCGATAGAAGTCTTTCGGCTGTAGAAAAAAAGTATATTTTAAAAATATTGAACGAAAACAAGTGGAATATTTCGAGGAGTGCACAAATATTATCAATCGATCGGGTAACGCTCTATAATAAAATTAATAAATATGGTCTGCGAAACCTTGCTTAACATTGTTCATTGTAATTGTGTTATTTTTATTTCGAATGCAGAAAATAAAGAGTGAAACTATAAATATGAATTCAGTGAAAAGTAAATTTATTATAAAACAAAAATTTAATCTCCATTTTTTATTACTGCTTCTGCTATTAGGTATTTCAGGCAGAGGCTGCTCGGTAAATGATAATGCTCTTCCAAAAACATTTTTCGGAATGACATTAGTTCAAAAAATAACAGGCGAAGAAGCCAAACGGTTTCTTGATAAGCTTCATTTTCAGCCCATAGCCCCAAAGATGAATGAAATAGGTTTTTATGAAGGGCAGCAGGGGAAAGTAATAATTTATATAACTCAATACAATAATGCGAATCAAGCATTATCTGAAGGAAAAAAAATGACAGAAAAAATCTCTCCTGAAAATTCGGCTTTTTTCGGTGGTGAATATCAAATGGTAAATGGCAAAGAAGTATATCGATGTTTCGGGATGGGACAAACTCACTTTGTATTTACAAACAAAAATCAATTATTTTGGGTTTCGGTAGACACGCACATCGGAAGAAAATTTTTAGAGGAATATTTAGATTACCTTAAATAGTCGCGCTGCAAAAAGCTTTGAAGTGACATCATTTCATAAAAATCAAATCTTAAAAACAAGAAATCAAAGCGTTGTTATAATTCAGCATAGATTTAGAGGCTCTTTATTATTCATGGCGGGAAAAGACGGCGTTAGTAATTGAATTAAGAATATATGCTAAGATTTCTTAGTCAAAGGCTCCATCGAAATGATAAAAGTTGACTCCCGTTGTGAGTGTCTTGTTTCACTGAACTCTATTCTTCTTTCCTTTCCTTGATTGAATTGGAGGAGAGTGATGGGAAGAAGACAATATTCTATCATAGTAATATGTCACTCCTACCGGAGTTCAGGCAAATCATGGGATAACCATTACTATAAATATTTCACTCTTAAAGGAGTTCGAAAATCGAATACTCATGTTCTCAAACTCCGAAGGAGCAAAATATTAGTAGAACCAAAAGCCACGATTAAATACAAGGTCTGTTAATAGTGAAAAATTATTATCTTTACTGAAGTTAAGCAGAAGCTCAGTTTCCATTGCCCTGACATTTATATCGGGGGAAAAAGTATACCGATACTTTCGGGCTTTAGCCCAAATTTCGCTGTTTTTGGCTATCCCTAGATCCTTCGGAAAACTGATATCGAGTTACTTCATTAATCCACGACCAAAAAGTCGTAGTAATGTTAAAAATCTTACTTTGCGTAACTTCAAATCTTAATAGGAAATCACGATGTGAGTATTAGTACAAATTAAGCGGCAAAATTAAAATTTAATAACCCCGGAAATTGTTTCATTAAAAAGCTTCTTGCAATAATCAAAAAAAATTGCTAAAGTTGCCCAGCTCATCAAATCGGGTTTTAGAAATTTAACAACATTATTTTAGTAAGAGGTATCTATGAAAAAAAACTCTAACATTTTTAAATCCTGGAACATACTTGTGCTATCCCTCCTACTGCTTTTAACCCCTGTAATTTGGGTAAGCTGCAGCGAGGAAATTACAAGTCCTGCCACGGAACAAGTAACAACTCTGCAGCAGGATAATCTTTTAACTAAAGATAATCCGGTAATAAAAGCCGTAATGAAAGTTCAGGAAAGAAATACGGAAGAATTGATGAAAATTCCTGAGGTGGTTGGTACTGCAGTTACCTTAACTGATGACGGCAAGCCTGCAATTCTTGTAATGACAAAAACCGATATTAACACAAAAACACTTTCGAAAAAGCAGGGTAAGGTTATTCCGGAACAAATCGATAACTATCCTGTCGTTGTTCTTGTAACAGGGGAGATCAAGGCTTTTAAAGGAGGTCCTGCAGCCGGAGTTAACCATAAGGCTAAGCAAACTACACCCATTCAATTGGGCACTTCAGGCGGCTGGCGTTATGATCTGGCAAACGGTTATTGTTGCGGCGGAACTTTAGGTTCGCTTATTTTAAAAAATGGCAAACAGCATATTTTAAGCAACTATCATGTGCTGTATTCCGATATAGTATTGGGTGGAAATAACAGAGTTGCTTCTGCCGGAGATCCTGTAATTCAGCCGGGGTTAATAGATGTTAGCTGTAACGCAAACAATGCACAAAACGTTGCTAGTCTTGTTAGCGGTGGTGGAACACTCCCTGATTATAACATTGATGCAGGCATTGCAGAAGTAATAAGCGGAATGGTTAGAACCGACGGTGCAATTTTAGAGGTTGGTACCATTTCATCAAGCACAGTCTCAGCATTTATTAATCAAGCTGTAAAGAAAAGCGGCAGAACCACGGGTTTAACACGCAGCAAAGTAAGCGGGTTGAATGCCACGGTAAAAGTTACTTATTCTAATGAATGTGCAGGAGGAACCTCCTTCACTAAAACATTTACGGGACAAATTGTAATCGCCAATAGAGGAAGTAAATTCCTCAACTCGGGCGATTCTGGTTCCTTAATGGTTGAGGATGTTTCAACAAATCCTCGTGCGGTTGGTTTGCTTTATGCAGGTAGTTCTACTTCGGCAATCGCAAACCCGATAGGCGAGGTTTTAACTCACTACGCCGCCACAATGGTTGGGAATTAAAAATCTCTTTAGTGAAAATTATTTTGAACCCGCTTTAATAAGCGGGTTCTTTTTTTAAGTTTTATGAAGATCATTATTTTTTGCTTAATCATAACATCACTTCTATTTTATCTTGGGAGCGGCTGTTCAACCAAGGTTGATGACAAACAGAAAGAATCGGAACAAATGCAGAAGAAAAGCATTGAAGAAGTAATGCGCGAGCATTCGGATGAATTAATGGCTATCGAAGGAGTAGTAGGTTTTTATCAGGGTAAGCTTGATGATGGGAGAGATTGTATCACTGTAATGGTTATTGAGCTAAACGAAAGCCTTGAAGAATTAATCCCGGATGAACTTGGCGGTTATCCTGTTGTTATCGAAGAAACCGGTGAGATTAAACCGATGAATTAGTGACCGAAAAGTACAAATCAACAGGTATTTTTATACTGATTCTATTATCCATGCCCAAAATCATTATAAGCTGAATTCCTGTGGAATAGATTGGTAATTTATTACATGCACACAAATAAGCTAATCCCTAGATCCTTCGGATAAGGTTCTTGCTTCTTTGGGCATGTTAGTTACTAAGGTTTCCCACAAATAAATAAGGTTTCCTTTTAAGCCAGCGTAGAATAATTAACTCATGTTACGCACTTTTGGAAATAATGGAATGGTGGAATAATGTCCGTTGGACAATATTCCAGGCGTTTTGTGTAAGGTGAGTAATTAATATAGAATTAGTATTCGGGGAATTCCAAAAGAGTGTGGCGAAGTTCGCAGGATGTAACGATAGACAACATTAGCAGCGCGTGTCATCCACTAAGTAATTCGATCTTATTTACAGGTCCAATGAATTAGCTTATTTAAATTGGATGGCTTTGGAATCTAAATACCTTTTCTTAACGATTTCTCTACTGCTTGCTTAAAGTTATTTAAATTCACCGGCTTTTGGAATACATATTTAATTCCCAATCCACTGTAATCTTCTATAGCCTGCCGGTCTAAATCGCTGCTTAAAATTATTATGCTGATTTTTCCGATTGATTCCATGCTCATTAGTTTTTTTACCAGCTCGTATCCGTTCATTTCGGGCATAATATGATCGGCAATAACTAATGCAGGCGGAGTATTTTTAATTTTTTCCAGCGCTTCAATTCCGTCGGAGGCTAACTCAATTGTATAGTCCGGCACAATATTTTTCAAAATTTTTGAATAAAGCAAGCGATCGGTTTTGCTGTCGTCAACCAACAAAATGTTCGCCGGTGTAATCGGAACAGAAAAGATAAAGTTCGATCCTTTTCCGAATTCACTTTCAACCCGAATGGTGCCGCCGTGCTTTTCAATTATTTCTTTAACTAGCGAGAGTCCGAATCCGCTTCCTTTTTCACCGGCAGTACCTTCGGTAGTAAATTTGGCATCAATCTTAAATAAATCATTTAAATTTTCTTCTTTGATACCAATACCTGAATCTTTTACCGAGAATTCAATAAAGCGGACTTGCGTGGATGGATTTGCTGAGATAGTAATCTTTCCGCCTTCATTTGTAAACTTAATTGCATTCGAAATTAAGTTATTAAATACTTGTCCGAATAAATTTTTATCTGCAAAGATCAGAAGTTCATTATCAATTTCAGATATTAAATTAATTTTTTTCTGAAATGCAGTTCCCGATAAAGCATTAAGAGAATTTTCAATCACTTCGTTTGCTTTAATAATTTCAGGTTCAAATTTAATTCTTCCGGTTTGCAGCCTCGTCCAATCTAAAAGAGAATTTACTAAAGCGAGCATTGACTTTGATGACTCTTGAATAAAGCCGATATATTGTTTCTTCTCCTTTTCAGTAAGACCTTCGTCGCTTATAAGTAAATCGGTAAAACCGAGAATCGAGCTGAACGGAGTTCGAAGATCATGTGAAATGATGGATAGAAACTTGTCTTTTGTTTCATTCAGCTTAATTAAATTCTCAGTGGATTTTTTTAATTCTTCTTCGGCTTTTTTTCTGAAAGATACATCGCTTACTAAACCGTAAACCTTTTGAATTTTTCCTTCACGATCCCGGTTTATGTTAACCTTAGTACGAACCCAAACAATGTTTCCATGCTTACTAATAATTCTAAATTCAAGTTCATCTGAA
>CAZTDB010000149.1:0-6091 GCA_964612385.1 uncultured Ignavibacteriaceae bacterium | reverse complement strand
AATAAATCGGGACGCAAATTAATTACAGCACCGATTAATAATCCGCCTGCACTGCCGCCACGGGCAAAAAGCTTGTTAGGATTAGTAAACTTTTGATCAAGTAAAAATTCGGCACAGCGGATAAAATCTAAAAACGTATTTTTTTTCTTTAGCAGCTTTCCATCTTCATACCATTGCCTGCCTAATTCCTGCCCGCCGCGAACATGAGCAATTGCATAAACGATTCCCCGGTCTAACAGGCTTAAAATGGCAGAATTAAAATATGGATTAGAGCTGATTCCGTACGAGCCGTAGCCGTATAAAAGTGTAGGATTATTGCCATCTTTTATAAGCCCTTTTTTATAGACCAGCGAGATTGGAATTTTAACTCCGTCTTCCGATTCTGCATAAAGCCTTTCCGAGTGATAGTTGTCTTTGTCGAAATTGCCCAACACTTCTTCCTGTTTCAAAAGGATTTTTGTGCTTTCCTTCATATTGTAATCGAATGTTGAAGGGGGAGTAGTAAGCGAAGTATATCCGAATCGCAAAACGGCGGTATCAAGCTCATAATTGGCGGTTAAATAAGCAACGTATGTTTCTTCCTCAAATTGAATATAATGTTCAGAGTTGTCTTTTCTATTGATTATTCTAATTTCAATTAAGCCGTTCTTTCTTTCTTGAATTACAAGATAGTTGTTAAAGATTTCCATTCTCTCTAATAATATATCCTCACGGTGAGGTATAATCTCAGTCCAATTTTCTTTTCCAGGTTTATTGATAGGCGCTTCCATCAACCTGAAATTTTTTGCCTGATGATTTGTTCTTATGTAGAACTTATTGCCGGCATGCTCAACAGAGTATTCAAGCTCTCTTTCTCTTGGCTGAACAAGTTGGAATTCGCCTCCGGGATTATCTGCATCAAGAAAACGATACTCGCTAGATAATGTGCTGTAAGAAGAAATGAATAAATACTTTTGGGACTTCGATTTGCTGATATACACGCTAAAGGTTTCATCTGCTTCGTGGAAGATTTCCTTGTCTTGATCGGCAGAATTGCCCAACACATGACTGATAATTTTGTAAGACCGCAGAGTGTTATCTTTAATAGAGAAGTAGACAGTATTATTGTCATTAGCCCATTCCAGGCTGCCTGTTGTGTTTGAGATTTTATCTTTAAGCAATTTGCCTGTTGTTAAGTCCTTAAAACAAATATCGTACTTCCTTCTGCTTAAAGTATCAACGGCAAAAGCTAATAGGCGGTTGTCGGGGCTGACTCGCAATCCCATAACATGGTAATAACTGTAACCCTTTGCCATCTCGTTTACGTTTAACATAATTTCTTCTTGGGCGCCGTCAGCATCTTTCTTTCTGCAGTAAACGGGATATTCTTTCCCTTCCTCGTATTTAGTGAAATAATAATAAGCGTTTTGTCTATATGGTACAGTCATATCTGTCTGTTTAATTCTTCCCACTATTTCGTCGAATAATTTCTCCTGCAGTGCTTCGGTATGTTTCATCATTGCTTTTGTGTAAGCATTCTCGGCTTCTAAATAAGCAATAACTTTTGAGTTATGTCTTTCGTTTAAATAATAATAATTATCAATCCGGGTGTGCCCGTGTCTGGTTAACTCCTTTTTAATTTTTTCCGCTGCCGGCGGTTTTACTTCAAACATATTCTGTGAAAAAGCGATGTTTTCTGATGATAAATAGCATACCAACGGCAAAATAACGATAAGTTGTGAAATATACTTGTTGAACATTTTTTTAATCTCCCCGATAATTAGTAAGAAAAATACTGATTGGAATACTTAGTGACAATGTTAACCGCAAATAATTTTTATTAAGTTCAAATTCTCAATCCGATGAAATAATTTCCTTTTTATCATTTACAAAAATTTTCTTTTCGATGTGAGATGCATGAGGCGGATTATCGGGATAATAAGTGAATTCTGTTTCGGTAATAAGGGTATATTTAAATTTTATTTCGATCAATTCGGAAGAAATACGTGTAACAGTATAATCGTCAATTGAATAGCTTACAAATCCCAGATGACCGCTGCCCCCGGCTTGCTCACCCAGTTCTTCATCCGAATGGATTTTTTGATTTATTATTTCAAGTATATCATTTTCTGTAAGCATAAAACACCCTTTATGAATTAATAACTCATGTTACACAAAACCCTTGGAATAATGGAATATTGGAAAGTTGTCCGAAGGACTCCCTTGGAGAAATATTGTTTTTTAACATTTTTCCTCCCAAGGAGTCCTTTGGACAATATTTCATCTTTCCATTTTTCCCAAAGTGCATGTCAATCCTCATTTCCACATTAGAAATACAGTTTTGAGGAAATTTCTAACCAAAGATATTTGCTAAATGACCCTTTGAGAAATTTCGCTGTGTAACTCTGTGTACTCTGCAAGGTTCTCCGTGAAATAAAAAAGTTACACAGAGTCACGCACAGAAGGCACAGTGATCCACAGAGAATTAAAAGATTTATTCTTAATTATCATTGATTAAGAATCTATTAAATGGTAAAAAGATCATCTCTCCTCACGAATCTCTTTGCATAGCGCGCGTTAATAATAATCTTTTCCCGGCACAGGCCACTTATTTTTTCTTATAACAAAAATTATTGTGGAAATAATAAAGATTCCCAAGCATACAATTAAATATTCAACTCTAGCTGCCCAAAGATTTATATTTAAAAGAATGATGACAAGAAAAGAAACAAACGCCCCGGCGGAGAATATTATCAACAGAATGTTTATCAAATAAAAAATGAATCGCATTGTGTAAATCACTATTTCTCCAGTCCTCCGGTAACGGCGACTCTTTCTATAGTATCGACATAAAAAAATCTTCCTGAGCCTAATACATCATAGTGAATAAAAGTGAACCTCAGATATTCAGTCTTTTCAAGAGATAAATTCTTTTCAGCCATGATATTTTTTATGATCTCGATCGATTCAGAATTAATAACCTTCTGCAATCTTTCGCCGGCTATAGCAGCCAACAATTCTTCCGGTGATGGAATATACGCTTTAGGTTTTGCGCCAAGAATTATATTTCCCTCAGTCCACCCGCCAGGATTTTTCTCAGCTACCTTCGTGTAATGATTAAACAAACGAACAAGCATTTCAAGATTTTCAATTTCAGCCGAAGGAATTTTTTCAACATTCTCTGAAATGGCAGGCATAAAATCAATAGCAGTATCCGGGGTACTTTTAGGTTCATAACCCGGAAAGAGGTTCTCGCTTTCCTGGTTAATTAGATTAGCTGCTGGTATTAGCAGCCAGTTTTTAAGCATGTTCCTGTATTTGTTAAATGAAGAGTCATCAAAATAGTTTTCTACTTTAAATACATTCCGAAGTTGATCGACAGCATTATAAAATATTTGTTCTCTTTTTTTAGGCTCATGTAAGCTTTCCTCAATTGCAGAGGCAAACAGATTAAGCAGCTTAATTTCTGTTAAAGGATCCGGCAAAACTTCAGAAGAGTCAATCGGTTTTACCCACATTTCTTTAGTCGGTCCAATGTCGGGAATAAGCCGGACATGCACCATCTTTGTGTTTGAAATGTTATCCCAACGGTGAGGCAAAGTACTGCCTGTTACGGCTATATCCAGCTTCAAATAATTCCTGTAAACTTTTGTTGAAATAACCGCAAGTCCCTCGGGATAATTTAAAATGCTGTCTTCAACAATTTCCTGGTTAATATCATAATCAACCATTTTCTTAAAGAATTTATTGAAAAGCTCTAAAAGTAAATTTCCGTCAGAAGATATATCCCCTGCAGTTTCAGAAGTGTAGATAACGGCATACCCGGTAACGGTGAAAATCTTGTCAAAATCTGAAGAAGTCATGACCGAATCCAAATCAATCGTTTTGAAAAAATTTTGCCATGGATAAACAACATATTTTACGAGATACTTATCTCGAGAACCTGATGATTGATCTTCGTTCTTATCTTTTATAATAATATCAAGCTGCAACGATGTCGAATCGTTTTTCCCCTGCCAAGAAATTTCTTCTAAGCTTAACCACTTTTGCTTTATCATAATCTTTTCTTCGGGAAGAAGTTTTTCGATTAATCTTACCGCTCTGCTAAATAGCTTCATCCATTCTTGGTAATTCATTGTTATTAACTTTCCTTTTGAAATGCTTATATCACCCTCATATTGCTGGTTTATCTCGTATGCCGGGATTTCTTTCCCTGTTGAGTCAATAATAATTATAGTTCCATTGTATTCGACTTCAGCATAACCTAAACGAAAATCGTTTTTAATGTTATTGAATGTTTCAGGTATTACCGTATCGCCCTTCGTATTAATAAAACCCCATTTACCTTTTTGCCATGAACTATATTCTCCGTCTTTAACGGTAACACAGCCATCGCAAAAAGCAGCTAAGCCGTTGTGAAATGGAAGTGCGGCAGAAAACTTCGGTTTTATTTTTATTACTCCCGCTTCATCTGCAAAACCGATTTTTCCGTTTTCAACAATGCGGAATAATCCTTCCGAGGGGTAGTCGGGTCCATTATCAATAGTATAAATCTGAAATAGTGTACTATCGTTTCTATCTATTGCGATAAAACCCTTGGTGTTGCAATATACAATGGCAAAAGTTTTAAGCGTATCGGTAAGACATAAGGGATAATTTCCGAAGGGTATAACGACATTGCCATCCGAATCAACATATCCGCACTTTTCTGAATCGTCATCTATACGTTCGAGTAAAAGGTAATTTTTATCTTGCGGGAAAACTGCGGGACAAGAAAAAATGATAAAAATTACAGTCGAAACAAAAATTATGGTTTTCATTTCATTTCGTAAAAATTATAAATCGCTCGTTATCGAATTACAGCACCACTCTCAAAATCAAAGAAGTGTAATTTATCCCGGTTGAAGTAAAGCGTAACGGCGGCGCCTGTTTGGGGGATTCTATCTGCAGGAATTCTTCCGACGAACTGAATTCTATCCAAAGAGAAATAAATAAATATTTCGTTTCCCATCGGTTCGACAACTTCAAGAAAAGATTTTACCGCCGCTTTGCCGGTCCCTTCTTTATCGTGAATATCTTCTGGACGAATTCCGAGTGTTACTTTCTTGTTAATATATTTTTGAAGGGCATTCTGATATTGTTCCGGGATTTTAAATGAAACAGACTTCTGATCCGAAACAAAAGTAATACCGTCTTCGCAATGCAATGAGCCGTCAATAAAATTCATTGCGGGACTTCCGATGAAGCCGGCTACAAACTTATTTTCAGGATGGTTATATAAATTCAGCGGAGTATCAATTTGATGAATAATGCCGTCTTTCATTACAACAATTTTATCACCCATCGTCATTGCTTCTGTCTGATCATGGGTAACGTAAATCATCGTTACGCCTAATTTTTCGTGCAGCTTTGAAATCTCGGTTCGCATTTGCACTCTCAGCTTTGCATCGAGATTGCTTAACGGCTCGTCAAAAAGAAAAACTTTCGGATGACGAACGATTGCCCTGCCTACCGCCACTCGCTGCCTCTGTCCGCCAGATAATGCTTTAGGTTTTCTGTTCAAAAGCTCCTTAATGCCCAATATATTTGCCGCTTCGTGAACCCGCTGTTTAATTTCAGCTTTAGCAAATTTTCTGAGCTTTAAACCGAAAGCCATGTTATCATAAACGGACATGTGCGGATATAATGCATAGTTCTGGAATACCATTGCGATGTCGCGATCCTTAGGCGGTACGTTGTTTACAAATTTACCATCGATGTATATCTCACCCGAGGATATTTCCTCTAAGCCGGCAATCATTCTTAGTGTGGTCGATTTACCGCAGCCCGATGGTCCCACAAGCACAACAAATTCTTTATCCTTTATTTCTAAGTTAACATCGGCGACTGCCGGAGCTTTGCTTTCATAATATTTTGTAACGTTAATTAGATTTACTTCTGCCATAATAATTCCATTTATATTTTTATTGATTATTTCAATTGAAGAAGCTTTCGTCTGATTACTTTATTGCCGGCATCAAGGCTGCAAAAATATGCACCCGAAGAAATATTAAGTCCGTATTCGTTTCTTCCGTCCCAATGAATTGAATAATATCCTTTTTCAAGCTCACCT
>CAZTDB010000148.1:0-6095 GCA_964612385.1 uncultured Ignavibacteriaceae bacterium | reverse complement strand
TATAAACGCAAGATATCTCTTCGTAAAATAAGCTCCGCCAAACAACGCAATAGCAGAAACCGCCGTAAGATTTGGTGGATGGGGGATAAAGCGTGTTGTAGCCGCAATTAATATTAATCCTGTAACTGCAATAAACCGCGTGTTAAAAAAAGTAGAGTTCATATCATTCTCCTTTTGAATATTTAATTGTACTAAGTCTTTTCTTACTTAAAGTTATTAAATGAATTATAAAATTAAAAGAAATATTATTAACGGTGCTATGAGAACCATTACAGTCCAAAATAATTTTAAGATTATAAAATTGAATCAACCAAAAATTTCTAATCAGCTTTCTTCATTTCAAAATCAGCCTCCTATTTCATCCCCGACCGAAAATTCTTTATGAAAAGCTTTTCATAAAGAACCTTCGGTCGGGGATTCTGATTTTACAGTGTTTATTTTATCTGTAAATATCTTGTCCCTAAAGAAACAAAACCGAATCAATGCATTACTGTCCAAATGCTAAAAATCAATTCTTACTCCTCCATAAGCTGCTCTTCCGGGAGACGCATAGCCTAATACTTGCTCGTAATATTTATCGAATAGATTCTCAATCCTTCCGTATAGTTCAAACATTTCAAAAACCTTATATGAAGCATATAGATTTGTTATTAAATAATTTTTTAGAATCACTCTTTCAGCGGGATACTTTAAGAAATCTTTATCTTCTCTATCGCCGACAAAAATCATTTCTACATGTGCATTACCATCTTTCGAGAATTGATAGCTTAAATTGAATGCCGCCTTATGTTTTGGTCTTCGAATTAAAGCTAAATCTTTTTCGGAAGAGAATTCGCTTCTATCTTTTGCTTCGGTATAAGTGTAATTTATTTTGCACTTGAACATTTTTGAAATGAGCGCCGAAGCATAAAGTTCAATTCCCTTCGTTTCAGCTTTATTAATGTTAATAGTTTTAAAGTTTTCGTTAAATCCGAACAAATCCGAAAAATTATTTTGGAAGTAATTCACTCCAATATTGATACCCGCACTCCAAAAGTATTGTTCAATTCCTGCATCCCACCCAAAGCTTCTTTCCGGCAATAGATCAGGATTACCAAATGCCGGATCGAATAAATAAAAAAGTGATGGCGCTTTAAATCCTGAACCGAATGTTGCTTTCAGCTTTGTTCCGGTATTCCAAAAAATGTAAGCCGGCGCAATGCGGTAAGTAACGGCAGCACCAAATTTTTCATGCTTATCTAAACGTATTCCGGCGGAAGTGAACAAATTGTCCCAAAATTTATTTTGACTTTGAATAAAAATTCCGTTCATCCGTAAAGAAGTTTTGGGGAAAACGCTTTCGAAATCACCGTATGCGGATGAGGAAAAGAATTCCGAAATGACAGTCTCTTCCTCAGTCTCAGCACCAAGGGTTAGAGTGTTATTTTTTGATAAAAATAAATTACCCTGCCAATCAAATTTTAATTTTCTGCCGTCATATAAACTGTGAGAAGATGAAGGATTAAATAAAGTAGAATCATAGCTGTATTTTCTTAAATTCTTATGGAATGAAACTCCAATGGTTTGATCAAATAAGCCGGATGGATTTTTATACTTTGCCTCAGCGCGGTAAGAACCTTCCTGGAGGTGAAATACGTAAGTGGGGTCATCACCGAACTCACCACCGAATTGATCGTAATCTATGTCGGCTTTAGTGAATCTCGTTACGAAATTAAAATCCAACTCCGGCAGGATTGAATAACCTGCTCTGATCGCAAAGCTATTTCTTTCGGCTCCATCTTTTTCAACATTGCCGTATTTTTCGGATGCGGCAGAAAATCCGTCAGTTTTTAATTTACTTATTGATGCGGAGTATCGAAGATTATTTAAGCTTCCATTTATACCGCCCGACAGTTTAAAAGTATTGTAAGTACCTGCCTCTGAAGCAATAAAGAATTTGTTATGTCCTGTTCCCATTTTTGTAATTACATTTATCACTCCGGCTAACGCATCCGAGCCGTATAAAGTACTTTGAGGCCCTCTTAAAATTTCAATTCTTTCAATGTTATCTAAAGATAATGCGGAAAAGTCATAAGTATTCGAAGGATCGTTAGGCATATTTATCTCTATTCCGTCAAGCAGAACTAAGGTGTGAGAAGGGCTTCCTCCGCGCAGATAAACCTGCGACAGGCTGCCCGGTCCGCTTTGCTGTGTGAAGCTTATTCCATACTCGCTTCTTAATAAATCGAATAAATTAAGGCTTCTTTTGTTTGCAAGCTCAGCCGAATCTATGATAGTAATAGAATTGGCAAGTTCAAGAAGCGATGTATTAGTTTTGGTTGCCGTTATAACGACAGGGGATAATCTATAGCTGCCGCTAGAATCCCTCAGTACTTCTTGAGCGGGAAGAAAGGTGGTAAAAAAAACCAGTACAAAAATTGGAAGCAAAAAAAGTTTTGTTAATTTCATTGAAGTTACTCCTATAAGTTGATGAAAAAATTAAGTTGTAACTTCGTGGGAATGAATAGTAACGAAATGAATAAAGAATGTTTCGTTAATCTAACCTATACCCGCGAAGGTTGATTAAAAAACTTTTACGGCAGGTCTCCTGGCTTAAACCAAAATCTGGATGAAGATTAAGACATCCGGAAGTTGGTTATTACAGTTGCGCGTCAGCGCCGGATTTTCACCGGCTTCCCTATAATTCCCTTACTCCATTATTACAGAGCGGGACACCGTAAAAATGTTTAAGAACGACTCAAAGATATAGTTCTTGGTTGATAGTTCAAAGGAGGAGAAATTTTTTTCAACTTATCTGCTGCTTCAAATTGATTTTCTTTCCTATATTTAATAAGTTGATAACCGTAAAGTGTGATAAGTTTTTCGGGAATTTCTATCAATTGGAGAGTATTCAAATATTGACTCTATCCGCAATTATTAAGGGGACTTACTTTCGCCTGTTTTTCGATTTATCAAATCTCAAAATTACTCTGAATTTTATAGGAGAAATTTAATGGGTTGGTTTATTCAGTTTGTCGAATCTTCTATAGGAAAGAAAGTTGTGATGGCTACAACCGGCTTCTTTCTAATAATCTATTTAATTATTCACCTTGCCGGTAATTTGCTGCTGTATGCCGGAGACGGCGGCGAAACTTTTAATAAGTACGGTGAGATTTTAAGAAGCCTTCCAATAATTAAGCTTATTGAAATAGTGCTGGCACTTGCCTTTTTATTTCACATTATAAATGGCGTAAGACTTTGGTGGCTGAATAAAAAAGCCAAGCCGCTTAATTATGCGAAGAATAATCAATCCAGGGAAAGCGATATATTTTCACGGACGATGATTCATTCCGGAGTTATCGTATTTATTTTTCTGGTAATTCATCTGCGGTCATTTTTTATTCCGGCTGCTTTTACAGGGCATCCCGGTAAAACGATGTTCGATTTGGTTATTGAAGCTTTTTCTGATCCGCTTTATTCCGGTTTCTATGTGCTGGCAATGATATTATTGGGCTTTCATCTTAACCACGGATTTCAAAGTGCATTTCAAACTTTTGGATGGAATCATACAAAATATTTTCCCCTCGTTAAATTTTTAGGAACTCTTTATGCAATTATTATGGCAGTGGGATTCGGCTCAATGCCAATTTACTTTTTATTTTTCTACGGAGGCAGCTAATGATTAAGTTAGATTCAAAAATACCCGCCGGAAATATAGATGAAAAATGGACTAATCATAAGTTCAACTTAAAGTTAGTTAATCCCGCTAACAAGAGAAAATACAACATTATCGTCATCGGAACTGGATTAGCAGGTGCCTCGGCTGCTGCATCTCTCGGAGAATTAGGTTATAACGTTACTGCAATAACTTATCATGACAGCGCCCGGAGAGCACATAGCATTTCAGCACAAGGCGGAATAAATGCGGCAAAAAATTATCAGAACGACGGCGATTCGGTTTACCGGCTTTTTTATGATACGGTTAAAGGCGGCGATTATAGAGCACGCGAGGCTAACGTTTATCGCTTAGCTGAAGTAAGCGGAAACATAATCGATCAATGCGTGGCTCAAGGAGTTCCATTTGCTCGTGAGTATGGCGGTCTCTTAGATAATCGTTCATTCGGCGGCGCACAGGTATCGAGAACTTTCTATGCGAGAGGGCAAACAGGACAGCAGCTTTTACTCGGAGCTTATAGTGCCTTAGCGCGTCAGGTGAACGCGGGAACTGTTAAGCTCTATACAAGAAGAGAGATGCTCGATATTGTAATTGTAGATGATATGGCTCGTGGTGTTGTGGTAAGAAATATGGTAACCGGTGAGATTGAAAACTATTCGGGAAACGCGGTAATTTTAGCAACCGGTGGTTATTCAAATGTATTTTTCCTCTCTACCAATGCGATGATGTGTAATGCTACAGCAATATGGCGCGCGCATAAAAAGGGAGCGCTGTTTGCTAATCCCTGTTTTACTCAAATTCATCCCACTTGCCTTCCTCTTCACGGCGAGAGTCAATCAAAGCTAACACTGATGAGTGAAAGCTTAAGAAACGACGGAAGGGTTTGGGTATCAAAATTAAAAGGCGATATGCGCGAACCGAACGATATACCCGAAGAGGGAAGAGATTATTATCTTGAAAGAAAATATCCTTCGTACGGTAATCTTTCACCGCGAGATATTTCATCCAGAAGCGCTAAAGAAGTTATAGATGAAGGACGTGGTGCGAAAGGACAGGAAGCCGTTTATCTTGATTTTGCCGATTCAATTAAAAGATTAGGCAGAAAAGCTATCGAAGAAAAATACGGTAATCTATTCGAGATTTATCAAACAATTACTGGCGAAGATCCTTACAAAGTGCCCATGAAAATTTATCCAGCCCCGCACTATACAATGGGCGGGCTTTGGGTAGATTATAATTTAATGAGCACAATACCCGGCTTATTCGTGTTAGGTGAAGCAAACTTTTCCGATCACGGCGCTAACAGGCTTGGGGCAAGTGCACTAATGCAAGGGCTTGCAGACGGGTATTTTATCATACCATATACAATAGGGGATTATCTTGCAGCACAAAAATTTCCTTCGGTAACAACCGATCATGAGAATTTTAAAAAGGTTGATCAAGAAATCAGCGATTCAGTCAAAAAGCTTATTTCCATTAAAGGCAAGCATACCGTTGATGAAATTCATAAAAAATTAGGACGAATTATGTGGAACAAAGTGGGAATGTCAAGAAATGCAAAAGGATTAGCAGAAGCAATTGAGGAAATTAAAGACCTAAGAAAACTGTTCTGGGAGGATGTTATTGTTACCGGCAGCGGCGAAGAATTAAATCAAACACTTGAAAGGGTAGGAAGAATAGTTGATTATCTTGAGTTAGGTGAGTTAATGGCAGTGGATGCTCTTCATCGTGAAGAATCATGCGGCGGGCATTTCAGAGAAGAATATCAAACCGAAGAAGGAGAGGCAAAAAGAGATGATGAGAACTTCAGATATGTTGCCGCTTGGGAATTTGCAGAAGATAGTAAATGGAATTTGATCAAAGAACTACTGGAATTTGAATATGTCAAACTATCCCAAAGGAGTTACAAATAATGAGCGGGAAAAATTTGAATTTGAGATTAAAAATCTGGAAACAGAAAGGTCCTAAAACAGCAGGCAGCTTTGTTAATTATGATGTAAACGTCTCGCCCGATGCTTCTTTCCTTGAAATGTTAGATAAATTGAACGATAGCCTGGAAAGAAATAATGAAGAGCCGGTGGCATTCGAGAGCGACTGCCGTGAAGGAATTTGTGGAACTTGCGGCTTGGTAATTAATGGATTACCGCACGGACCGATTCCTAAAATTGCTACATGCCAGCTCCACATGCGGAATTTTAAAGATGGCGACACAATTTACATCGAGCCATTCCGTGCAAGAGCATTTCCTGTTATTAAAGATTTGATAGTTGATCGCTCGGCGTTAGACAGGGTGATCGAAGCTGGCGGATATATTTCGGTTAATACAGGTTCTGCTGTAGATGCTAACGCAATACCAATCTCAAAAGATGTTTCGTCCGAAGCTTTTGATGCGGCAGCCTGTATTGGATGCGGCGCGTGCGTAGCTGCTTGTAAAAACGGT
>CAZTDB010000147.1:0-6136 GCA_964612385.1 uncultured Ignavibacteriaceae bacterium | reverse complement strand
CTTAAAATACTCATTCCCGTCTGTCTTATAATTCTTTTAAGCATTAATTCCTGCAGTGATTCGCCGTCTTCAATAGGTGCCGAGTTATTGAAGGATGATTTGCTCACTCTGCAAATTATTGATTCGCAGACCGATTCTCTTATGCAAAGTTCCTATTCATTTAAAAAAGTAACGAAACTTGGTACAGCTAAGCGGCTTTTGGTCGGTAAAAATTCCGGTGTTGAAGCTGCCTCTTTGATAAGATTTTTCTTTTACTTCCCGGATTCTTTAGTGCAGGATATACTAAACGACCAAATTCAAGTTGTAGGATCAAAAGTTACACTTCTTACAGAGTATTCTTTCGGAGAGGAAACATCTCCTTATGGTATAACCGTTCACCGGATTAGAAACAGTTGGACGCAGGAGACCTTTACCTCGGACAGCATTTCGCTTTTGCAATATGACCAGGAAGATATTGCTTCAAATAAAGTGTATGACGATTCGCTGCATTCTTTTAATATCAGCAATGAGATGGTAAGATCATGGATGCAATCTGTTTCAGATACAGCTAAACCGATTGAATACGGAATTTATATTAAAGCTGATAATGGTACCGACAGGGTAGTCGGTTACTCGGCGTATACCGGATTAATTTCTACTGCACCGTCGCTTGAGGTAGTGATTGAAAAACCGGGAGTGTATGTTGATACGCTAAGCTTTACTCCTGCTGCTGATGTTAGTGTACTACTTGGCGAGATGCCCGATGTAGGGAATGAAAATATCATCGTTATGGCTGGATTAACTGCAAAGTCCAAACTCTATTTTGATATTTCCGGTTTACCGACTGGAGCTGTAATTAATAAAGCTGAACTTACTCTTTTTGTTGATAAAGATTATACTAAAACGGGAACTGATTTTGCAAACGGAATAATCGCGGCATTCATTGAAGATAGTACAAATAACGACAGCACATCTTTTCAGATTAAGCTGACCGGCGATGAAGAAATTTTTAGAGGAAATATTACGGTGTTTGTTCAGAAATGGTTAAACACACGTAAAAATGAAGGGATGCTGTTGAGCGCTGAAGATGAACTAAACGGAATTGAAATATTTGCATTAAAGGGAACTGATGCTGCCGATATTCTTAAGCAACCAAAATTGAAAATTTATTTTACAAATAAACCATAAGTAAGAAATTGACAAGTAAAATTTTATTCGTTTCCGCTCTTTTATTAATTCTAATAACTGATATCAACGCTCAAAGCAGTTCCAGCTACAGCAGGATTGGCTTGGGAGACATCGAGTATTCTTACTCTGCAAGACGTGCAGCCATGGGGCAACTGGGTGTTGCGATGCTCGATAACGATTTTATCGGCTCGGCTAACCCTGCCGCATGGAGCAAACTTTCAAAAACAAGAATTGAATTCGGACTAAGCTATAACAGTTTGTTCATTTCGGACAATTCATCAAAGAGCTTTTACGTAGACACCGATTTCAACGGGTTTACTTTCGGCTTCCCGGTGCAAAAAGATTATGGAATTGGATTGGTGCTGGGGATAATTCCTTATTCTGATGTAAGCTATAAAGTAAAACAAATGATTGAACCTCAAGAATCAGATTTGCCTTCCTATTCGATCGATTATGAAGGAAAAGGCGGAGTATCGAAAATGTTTTTTGGTCTCTCCTATACTCTTCCGTTCGATTTGAGTTTTGGGGCAGCTTTTGATTACTATTTCGGAAACATAAAGTATTACTCCGAATTTAATTTTTTGAATAGTGATAATGTAAACGCACAATTTCTATGTACTTATACTCCGAAAGGAATGGGAAGTACGATAGGGCTAATCAGCCCGGAGCTCTCTGATTTAGTTGGCGGAAACATATCAAATTTAAGAATAGGATTTGCAGCAACGGTTACAGGAAAATTTTCTGCGGATACCTTGCTTAGCTCAACTTCTAGTTTAGGAATCGATACGATAGGTCATGGAAATGTTGAGATGAAAATTCCTATTCGCTTAATTGCTGGAGTAAGTTTTTTATTAAGCGAACGTTATAACATTTATTTGGATTATTTATATCAGCCCTGGAGCCAATATACTTTCAATAATCAATCATTGGATCAATTAAGAGATATAAATAAAATCAGCGGAGGGTTTGAGTATCGCCCTGTTAGAGAAATCGGTGCCGGCTTCTGGGAACAAATAATTTGGCGTGCAGGTTTAAGTTTCGAACAAACTCAATATCAAGTTCATGGTGAAGGAATAAATCAGTATTCGGTATCAGGTGGTTTATCATTGCCGCTAAGTTTTGAAAATACAATAGATATTGGATTGCAGTATTCAATAAGAGGAACGAAAGATTTTAATTTGTTCAAAGAAAATTTTATAAGATTGAACCTTGGGCTAAGCCTTGGTGAAACCTGGTTCATCAGACAAGAAAAGTAATAAATAAAAAGGGATTCATTTTGAAAACATTAAATAAAATATTCACCGTATTTTTATTTGTTTTGATAATAGCATCAATTTCCGTATCGTCATCAAAAGCTGCCAACTTTTATTCTGCTAAGTCTGATTCACAGGAAGTTCTAAAACAATACAGCCTCTTTTCCGAGTATCATAAGAATAGAGAATTTGAAAGCGCTCTTCCTTTCGGGTGGAAAGTAATTGAATTAGACCCGGAGATGATGAAGAAGTGGATCTATTATAAAATGGAAGATGTATTGTGGTACCTGCACGATTCAAGCCAGGTATCAATTGAAGAAAAGAAAGCTATAAAAGACACCATACTCTATTTCTATGATCTTGCGCTGCAATATTATCCTGATGATAAAGAATATTTCCAATCGCGTAAAGCATTCGTTTCAGAAGTATGGCTGAATCTTGACCCCGAAATAATCATTGGTGAATATGAAAAAGCGGTGGAAATAAATCCGCGCTTGTCTTCATACTATTACGATCGTTTAGGACAATTGTATAAAGCAAATATCAGCGATGAAAACGATTATAAATCGAAGGCAATCGATATTTTCACTCTTCTAAATGAAAGAGAGCCGGATAATCCAAGGTGGAATTCGGAGTTAGAAAGCTTAGTGGATAATATCGAAGAGCTGGTAGCTCTTGCAAGAAAATCTTGGGAATTGAATAAGGATGACCTCGCAAAAGCATATAAATATGCCGATTTGGCAATCAAAGCAAACGATTTAAAGGAAGCATTAATTCCCTTAGAATTTTTGATATCTAAATCACCCGAAACAATAAATTATTGGAAACAGATAGCGTCTGTTTATCAAAAACTTGATATGATTAACAAGGCAGAGGAATCTTATAAAAAGCTTATTCAGTTGGAACCCGGAAACAGAGACCACTATCTGAACCTCGGAATTGTTTATAAGGATAAAGGTCTTTTAGCTGCTGCAAGAATTCAATATCAAAAAGCAAGTGAATTAGGTAACGGATGGGGATTACCAATATACTATGAAGGATTGCTATACGAGCAAACTGCCCGAAGCTGCACGTTTGACTTTAAAGCAAAATTAGTTTACCAGGTGGCAGTTGATACCTACAGAAGAGCTATGAGAATTGATCCTTCGGTTGCATCTCAAGCCCAAACAAGAATTAGTGCCCTTTCCGGATCAGTTCCAACTCAAGAAGATTATTTCTTCCAGGGTTATAAATCCGGGCAAACGATTCCGATTACAGGTGACTGCTACGCATGGATTGGTAAAAGTGTTACTGTGCCGTAATGAAGATTTCCATTGCTGCCGACCATGCCGGTTTCGGCTTCAAAGAGTTAATTAAAAGCGATTTATTAGAGAAAGGTTTCGAGGTTATTGACCACGGAAGCTTTTCTACCGATTCGGTAGATTACCCTGATTTCATTAAGTTAGCTGCAATTGACGTATCACAAAAGGTTTCAGATTTGGGTATCGGTATTTGCGGTTCCGGAATCGGAGTTTCTATAGTAGCAAATAAATTTAAAGGTGTAAGAGCCGCTCTAGTATTTAATAAGGAGATGGCTGTCCTCTCCAAAAAACACAATAAATCCAATTTCCTTGCGCTTGGTGAGCGCTTCCTGAACAAAGAAGATTTGTTAGGAATTATTGATGTATGGTTAAATACCGAATTTGAAGGAGGACGGCATGAACGCCGCGTGGATAAAATCGAAAACTTATAAACACATTCAATCAATCAATTATTCATTCTTAATACATGTATAATTATCTAAAAAACGATCCTGAAATTTTTAAAATTCTGGAAAATGAAATATCTCGTCAACAGGATAAGTTAGAGCTAATTGCTTCAGAGAATTTCGTTAGCCCGGCAGTTTTAGCTGCAGCCGGTTCTGTTTTAACAAACAAATACGCTGAGGGTTATCCGGGCAGGCGGTATTATGGCGGCTGTGAATTTGTTGATATGGCTGAAGATACAGCCCGCGAAAGGCTGAAAAAACTTTTTAACGCAGAATATGTAAATGTGCAGCCACACAGCGGTTCGCAAGCGAACATGGCAGTATTCATGGCGTTATTAAACCCCGGGGATAAATTCCTTGGGTTAAGCCTAGCTCACGGCGGACATTTAACTCACGGTTCACCTGTTAATTTTTCCGGTCAATTGTATCGGGCTGTTGGTTATACACTAAATCCGGAAACAAAAGTTTTAGACTACAACTTAATTGAAGACCTTGCTAAAAAAGAAAAACCGAAATTAATTGTCACCGGAGCCAGTGCATACTCTAGAGAGTGGGATTATAAAAAATTCCGCGAGATTGCCGATAAAGTTGGTGCATTGCTGATGTGCGATATGGCGCATCCGGCAGGCTTAATAGCAAAAGGTTTGCTGGATAATCCTCTGCCTTATTGCAATGTTGTAACTTCGACTACACATAAGACTTTAAGAGGACCCCGCGGTGGAATTATCCTTGTCGGAAAAGATAAAGAAAATCCGGTGGGCATAAAAACTCCAAAAGGAGATAGGTTGAAGCTTATGTCAGAAATTTTTGACAGCATGGTTATGCCCGGTATACAGGGAGGTCCATTAATGCACATCATAATGGCTAAAGCTGTAGCTTTTGGTGAAGCGCTGCAAGATTCATTTAAAATTTATGTGCAGCAAGTTATAGCGAATGCTAAAGCATTAGCATCAGAATTAACAAAGTACGGCTTTGAAGTTGTTTCCGGAGGAACAGACAATCACTTATTGCTGATTGATCTTACAAATAAAGAAATTACAGGTAAGCAAGCTGAGAACGCTTTAGAAGTAGCGGGAATGACGGTTAACAAAAATATGGTCCCTTTCGATAAAAGGAGTCCATTCGTAACAAGCGGCATCAGAATAGGTACACCGGCAGTTACAACAAGAGGAATGAAAGAAAATGAGATGATTATTGTTGCCGAGATGATTAACCGCGTGTTATCCAACATCTCTGATGAAAAAAATCTTGCTTCTATCAAAACCGAAGTAAACCGGATGTGCAGCAAATTTCCATTATACACTGAATTAAGTCGTGGCTGAAACCGAAAAGCTTGAAGAAGGAATAGGTGAAAATGAAACTCATGAAACTGAGATGACTTTCCTCGAGCATCTCGAGGAATTAAGGTGGAGGATTATTTACTCGCTTGCCGGATTGATTGTTGGTGCTGTAATTTGCTGGATTTTTATCGACTATCTAATCGATGTTATTTTATTAAAACCTGCACGTGACTCAGGAGCCATACTTCAAAACCTTCGTCCGTTCGGACAATTATTTCTATATGTTCAAGTAGCAATAATGGGCGGTATCGTTCTAAGCATACCCAATATTTTTTATCAGTTTTGGAAGTTCATCTCTCCTGCTCTCAGAAAGCATGAACGGCGTTATATTTCTTTAATAGTAATTTACTCTTCACTTTGTTTTTTAGCGGGAATACTCTTCGCCTATTATGCAATGCTTCCGCTGACGTTAAAGTTTGCGGCACAATTCGGTTCTACTGAGATTGCAAATCAATTTGCGATTGATGAATATCTTTCCATTATCATCAGTGTTATGCTAGCGGCGGGTTTTGTATTCGAGCTTCCGATGATTTCATTTTTTCTTACTAAGTTGGGAATATTAACTCCCGCTTTTATGCGTAAGTATCGGAAACATTCGATCGTAGCTATTTTGATATTAGCAGCATTTT
>CAZTDB010000146.1:0-6150 GCA_964612385.1 uncultured Ignavibacteriaceae bacterium | reverse complement strand
TTTTTATATAACCCCAGCAGCTAATTTCGATGTATCGTGAATTCAATATATTGAAATCTTTTAATCTTGCAATCTTTTAAACTATCTCAGAATATATACTAAAATAATACGAATACTAAACCGCCTAATTACTCCTTCACCTCAACTGTGGAATACTTCGCCCAGGCTTTTTTAACCATGAGAAGCAGACCAATAAACAACGCAAGCATAAGCGCACGTGCACCCCAAATGTAAGGCACATTCTCAGGTGAAACGTGCTCAAGCAGTAAAATAGGAATTGCATCATTTATCAGCCACCAAACCATAATGACAAACAGTATTAGCGGTGTTATATACTTCATAATATAATAGAACATTCCGGGTATTTTGAAGTCGCCGCCTTCATTCATTTCTTTCCATGCCTTATCGGCGCCGAAGACCCACATGAAGAGAATCGTTTCGACGAACGCAAAAACAACAAGCCCAAAAGTGCCAGCCCAATAATCCATTTCATCGAGGAATCCGTATTTCAAAAAGAAAACTACGAATTGTACTGCAATAAGTATTACTATCGCAAGCAGTCCCACCGCTTTCTTTCTATCCATACCAAATTCATCTTCAAGAAAGGCAATAACCGGCTGCCCCATTGCAACTGAGGAAGTGATTCCCGCAAAAAATAAAAGCAAGAACCAAAGGAAACCAAACAGCTCGCCGACGGGAAGCCGCTGAAAGATTAATGGCATTGAAACGAAACCAAGATCAAATGCACCGCCTTTTGCAAATTCTTTAGTGGCGTCTAATCCGAAAAAAGCCACTGCAACAGGTATTGCGATAGTTGCACCTAAAACGACTTCAGCAAAACCATTTGTTGACGCAGTTGTAAGACCTGAGAGAGCTATATCGTCCTTCGGTTTGAGATAGCTTGCGTAGGCATGTATTGTTCCCATACCGACTGATAAAGTGAAAAATATTTGTCCTGCTGCAGCCAACCAAATTTTAGGATCGCCTAACAATGTAAAATCCGGATTCCATATAAAACCAAAGCCGGTCCAAACAGAATTTTCGGGTACTGAAGGATCGGGTGTACCTAATGATAGTATTCTAACTGCGAGAATTGTAGCAAACAATAACAATAACGGCATTGCTATTTTGGCAAGTCTTTCTATTCCTTTAGAGATGCCTCTGTAAAGAATCCAGAAGTTTAGGCTGAAGGTAATTAACATTAGAATGTAAGCCGGTAGTATATTGGTAAAATGAACCCCACCCTCTCTGCCTTGATAGCTGTATAAAAAGTTTTTCATTGTTTCAGCCGTATCGGCATCAAAGTACAGTTTTGAAACAGAAAAGATGCTGTAGCCGAGAGTCCAGGATTCTATATAAGTATAATAGATAAGAATTGTCATCGAGATGAACAAGCCGAGAGCGCCGAAGTATTTGGCAATTTTATTTTTCCAGATTACGTCGAACATGCCGGGTGCGCTGCCGTGCTTGTAGCGTCCGCCGTTTCTTCCAATGCCCCATTCTATCCACATCAGCGGAATACCTAATAATAGAAAGAAAATAAAATATGGAATCATGAAAGCGCCGCCCCCATTTTGTGCAGCTTGAACTGGAAACCTTAAGAAATTTCCTAAACCAACAGCATTGCCTGCTACGGCAAGAATTAAACCTATTTTAGTTGCCCATTGTTCTCTCTCTGTGTTATTTGGCATTTACACTCCGGGTTTGTTGTTCTATAAATTTTAGTTTACGTTTAATTATCAAACGCTTGCCTAATGGTTATGTAAATTTAGCACACTCAGCCCTGAAAGGGCAAAATATGTAAACGCAGGGTAAAGCCCTGCGCAAAACTGACTATTAAAATAATTTAGCCCTGTAAGGGCAAAATATACTTTAGTCCTATACATAACGTTCGTCATATTCTACTTTATACTTCTTTAAAAATGCTCTGTATTCATCCTGAAATGTTTTCTTTTTGTGATGCTTTTTCTGATTTTCGATATAGGCTATTACTTTGTCAATTTCAGATGGATTAACCGAAAACGCTCCGTAACCATTTTGCCAATAAAAGTTTTTCAATGCTGTATCTTTTGTTTTCATCCATCTGGATGAATGTGATTTAACTTCTTCCAGGAGTTTCATCAATGCAATTTTCTTTGATAACATACACAAGATGTGAATATGGTCTGTGTATCCCCCAATTTTAATTGGATTACATTCCAATTCCTTACAGATTCCACCTATATAACCGTGCAATTCATTCTCAAATGGGTGATAGATTAACGGTACTCTATGTTTAGTACTGAATATGATGTGAATGTAGTTTTTTACGAGTGATTGTCCCATAGTTATTACACACTTTCAGGGCGTATTAAAAGTATTTAGTTTTTTTATCATAGGGCTTCACCCTATGTTTTTAGTATGGTGCCCTTTCAGGGCTTTGAAGTAGTAATCACTGTGCCTAATATTTTCTTATAAAAAATATGATTTTTTTATACAACTATCGCGCAATTATCAGTAGTATAATAATCTTAAAATTGTTGGGAAAGAATATGGAAACTTTATTTCTTATTTTCAAATAGAATTGGAAAAATGTTATTGTTTTTTTTTGCGGTGTGTTTTTCTTTTGGAGTTTGGTGTAATTATTTCACTTCAGAAATGCTTTATGTTTTGCTTTTGTTGATTCTTTCTCCAGAGAAACGGCTGGTAACATTTTTCTCCCTTTAAGATTCCCAAACTTAGCTTGGCGATATATCTGGCAACTGAATGCCTTGCATTATATTCTATAACACCATGGCAATTAAATAATCATAATATTCCCGAAGCAAACCTTTGCCGTTTATTAGTGCACTTGCTGCGGTCTTAAAGGCTAATTCAATACCCTGCTGAAACGCAGTGTTCTTTTTCCATAAATACACCCTCCGTTTTCGGCTGTGTGTTGAACCAACCAACAGTATGCAAGAAATTTACCCATTTTTTTTAATCGTTTTGGATCAATTACTAGAGCTAATATCTTTACTGCTAATATTGAACCGATTCCCGGTATGGTCTTTAAATACTTCAAGCGCCTATTTTTTTTTCATAATTGTTCAAACAGTTTTTCGTATTCTTTTTTTTGCAGCCTCATACCTTTCAATACTTTTATCTATGAGGCGTATTTAAAAAGCCTTATTTGTAAATTTTATATTGAAACATTACTAAAAATCAAAACATTTCCTTAATGAATATACCTTTTAAGAGAAGACTCATCTACGTTATTTAAGATAAAATTACTTGCTGCATCGAAGTTTCTTTCTTTTGTTTTCTTCGCCTTACCAATTTGAGCCAGGAAAGCTGATCTTTGATTCTGTAGTCGGATGCCCATTTTTACCAAATCTTCATAGGCGCTTACATATTTTCTTAATTGACACGACTCTTCGGTAGAATAATATACTTCAGTTAACAAACCGGATTTTAAGAGACTGCACAGTTTTTTTGCATCAATTAAATCATTCTTCGGTCCACTGCACAATAGCTTGTTTTTATACGGATCGCAGATAACTATCTTATCAACATAATAAAGCAGCTCTACATTTAGACAGTGTGCCGGCGTACTTTCTTCTATTGTAAATATTTTACTGCCATGTTGATTCTTAAGATAATTTTTCAATTCCTTTATGTCCGAATAAGTGTTCATTACTTTAACTTTATCCGGTCGTTTAATGGCGATTCTTGCTATGTCCATTTTTATATTTGACCAATCCAATGCAATATAATTATCATGCAGAGGTAATGCATTAATCCTCTTAGTAGTTGTATTTGAAACAGGCTTTAATTTAATTTGTCGCATGCGGTTTCCTTTCTTTTTCGTGATGTTAAATGTTATTTGTTTTTATTAACAAATTTCATCTTAAAAGTAAGCGAAATCGCTTTTCTAATTTAACGGGAAAGCCCTTGTGTATTTTTGGGTTTTGTTGTTCCTTTCGCTTTCCAAAGGAATCACTTCGGGAGAAACTAACGGTAAGTGAGAATGAAATACTTACTTGTAGTACTAAATGATAATAATAGTCGCGTTTTATAAAAAATTTACTTCATCACTTACCGTCGGTTTTAACCGACGGAATTGAAGTCTACAATACTTTTTAGGGCATTAACCATTTTTAAAGGATTATTTATGGTGTACCGAAAACCCTTAGAGAAAGTCGTTTTGCTTGTTTGGGATTTGTAATTTATTTCACATACAAATGTTAGGAAAACTTAAGCGAAAGGTAAGTGAATTAACTAAAATAATTTTTTTAGTTAGTACCGACGTGTAGTGTATAACGAGCATTGGTGTTATTTCCCTTTAGAATCTATCATTGTGTCAATAACAGAAATTAAAACTATAAATTTATAATTACAGTTAAAAAGGAGAAAAGATGGATAAAAAAAAATTTAAAGGTAAACATTTTCTTACATGTGAGCATTGGTCTAAAGATGAACTTGACATTGTTTTCGAAAGAGCATTCGAATTAAAAAAGCAATTCTATAATGAAGAGCCGCATTTGTATTTACCCCATAAAACTTTATTCATGATTTTTTTTGAACAATCAACCCGTACACGAAATTCTATGGAAGCCGGGATGACCCAGCTTGGCGGGCATGCACACGACCTTACTGCCGATAAAATGCAGCTTTCACACGGTGAATCTGCAAAGGATACTGCAATTATTCTTTCAAGAATGGGGCATGGTATTGCTTCTCGAAATTGCTTTTACGGAATTGGCGCAGATTACCTTGCGGAGATGGCTCAGCATTCAACTAAGCCGGTGATGTCCCTTCAAGATGATATCTATCATCCTTTCCAAGGACTTGCAGATTTAATGACAATCTTTGAACATTTCGATAAAAATCCAAGAGGATTGAAAGTGACAATTTCATGGGCTTATGCCGATACTCATTCTAAACCTTTAAGTGTTCCTCAAACTCAAATTTTGCTTTTCCCGCGGTATGGAATAGATGTGACAGTAGCGCATCCCAAAGAATTTCCTTTAAGCGAAAACATAGTTGAAAAGGCAAAAAAAAATGCGGTTGAAAACGGAACGAAAATTAATTTCACAAATAATATGGATGAGGCATTCGAGGATGCACAAGTCGTAATACCGAAAAATTGGGGAGGATTCGGAGCTTACAGTGTGAAAGAATATCTTGAGAATGAAGAAGAGTGTAAAAAGGAGATGCGTACAAATCTCGAAAAATATCATGATTGGATTTGCGACGGACGAAGAATAAAATTAGCAGATAAAAATGTTAAGTTAATGCATGCACTTCCGGCGGACAGAAATCATGAAGTAACGGATGAAATATTGGATGATCCGAAAATTTCAATTGTTTATGATGAAGCAGAAAATAGATTGCATACTGCCAAATCAATAATGTCGTTAACAATGTGAAAACGATTTGAATGAATCATGACTAAATATTTTTATAGGTGTTCGCAGTGTTCTAAAGAATTTTCTATCGAAGAAGTCGAAGAAAATTTAATTTATCTCTGTCCCAAGTGTGGTAAAGCCGAAAAGAATTCACCTCTTACGGGAGTTTTAGCAATTGAGTATGATTATGAATCGATAAAACAAATCGTAACTAAGGATAAATTTTTAGACCTTCAAGCCGGCAGATTTTATGACTATCCATATCTTCTGCCGCTGGAATTTTTTGCAGCCGACGGATCATATCAGTTCTCAAATATTTCGAATGAAGATTTATCCAGGCTGACTTTGCCTTCTAAACCTGTTGTTAAAAAAAATTATTTTGGGAAAGAGATTTTATTTTTAGATGAGACACATAATCCAACATATTCTTACAAAGACCGTGCGTCAATTTTAGCAGCATTAAAAGCAAAGCAGAAAAACATAAATGAAATAGCGGCAGCTTCAACAGGTAATGCAGGTTCATCCATTGCAGGTATATGCTCTATGCTGGGAATGAAATCGAAGATATTTGTGCCGAAAAATATTCCTGATGCTAAACGAATTCAGATTCAATCTTATGGCGCTGAGATTTTTATAATTGACGGCGATTACGATGCGGCATTCGATCTTTGCATGGATGTATCGGCTAAGAAGAAATGGTACAATCGAAATACAGCGTATAATCCATTAACAATTGAAGGGAAGAAAACTGCCGCATTTGATATCTTCATCGAGACGAAAG
>CAZTDB010000145.1:0-6193 GCA_964612385.1 uncultured Ignavibacteriaceae bacterium | reverse complement strand
TATCGAAAGAAAGGCAGAGGCTTATTATTCCGGGAGATATAAGCAGATGCTCAAAAGCGATGTGCTGAAAGTCGCGCATCACGGAAGTAAAACAAGCTCAACGGAAAAATTTATTCAATATGCGGAACCGGAAATCAGCCTGATCAGTGTTGGCATTCAAAATAAATTTAAACACCCTTCGGAATCGGTGGTGGAAAGATTAAAAACATCTGGATCAAAAGTCTTACGCACCGATTTAATGTCAGCAATTCTTCTCAAATCCGATGGTGAAAGAATTAAAATTGTAGATTGGAAGAAAGAATTTTAATAAAAAGTAGAGACACCCAGTCATCATGATCCTTTGGAAAGGGCATCTCTATGAAAAAACTTTATTAGTTAAAATTTCCTGAAAAACGAATAACCACGAAAGTGACAAATCCTGTATTGAATAACTGCAACGGAAAATAAGAATTTACATAGAAGACGCTCCGGTCAAGTTGATCCTTCGGACGGAGCGTCTCTACTATAATTATAATAATCCATTATAGTTTAAAATTGTGCAAAACAAAATCGACTAATTTTCATTAGGTGCTTAATCTTCTTAATTTTGAACGATAAAATTTTATTCTCAAAAAGGAAACCAACACTGAACAAAAGAATTTGTATTGGAATATTAGGCGGGGGACAGCTTGCACGTATGTCCACATTTCAGGCTTACAGAATGGGATTTGACGTAGCAATAATTGAAAAGCAAAAGAATTCACCTGCCGGTCAATTAACAAAAAATGAAATAGTCGGTTGGGTGGATGATACAAATCTAATAAAGAAACTCGCATCAATCTCTGATATTGTTACTCTTGAAAATGAATTCATAGATTACAAAGTATTGGAATTTATAGAATCTCTTGGTAAAAAAGTTATACCTTCTTCGATTACCATTTCACTCATTCAAGATAAATTATTTCAGAAAGAAATTTTATCTAAACACGGCATACCGGTGCCTAAATTTGTTAATGTGGGTTCTTCCAGTACATACAAAGAGATAGCCGAACAACTTGGTTTAAAATTTTTGATCAAATCAAGAAAAATGGGTTACGATGGTTATGGAAATTTTTTAGTAAAGAATGAAAATGATTTTCAAATAGGAGAGAAAAAATTAAAAAGCCGTCATGTAAATTTAATGGCAGAGGAATTAGTTGACTTCGAAAAAGAACTTGCAGTAATGGTAGTTCGAACTAAAAAAGAAATTAAGGTTTATCCGGTTGTTGAAACTATTCAAAAAAAACATATTTGCCATACTGTAATTGCACCGGCTCAAATAAGCGAGAGAACATCAAGGCTGATTAAAGAGACTGCCATTGAAGCAGTAAAAGCTGTAAGAGGTTTTGGGATATTCGGAATAGAATTTTTTCTTACGAAACAAAATAAAATTTATATTAACGAAATGGCACCGCGTCCGCACAATTCGGGTCATTATACGATAGAAGCATGTACGACTTCCCAGTTTGAAAACCATATTAGAGCAGTGCTCAATTTACCGCTTGGTTCGGTGGATATGATTAAACCTTTTGCGGTAATGATAAATTTATTAGGTAAAAGAAAGTCTGCCGGTACGATAAAAAATTACAACAGCGTATTAAAATATCCGACCGCACACCTACACGTTTACGGCAAAGATGAATCCAGGATTGGCAGAAAGCTGGGACATATTACGGTAATCGGTGACAAGCTACGGGCATGCTTATTAAATGCCCGCAAAGCAGAAAAAGAAATCATTATTTAATTTTAAAGGGATAAAGCATGAAAACAAACGTACAGGTCGGAATAATAATGGGAAGCGATTCTGACTTACCCGTAATGACTGAAGCTGCTAATATCCTTAAGGAATTAGGAGTAGGCTATGAAATAAAAATAGTCTCTGCCCACCGCACTCCAAAACTTATGGCTGAATACGGCAGCACGGCTCATCTGCGAGGCATAAAAGTAATAATTGCAGGCGCTGGTGGAGCGGCACATCTCCCCGGAATGATTGCTGCTCATTCACCCTTGCCTGTTATTGGAGTGCCCGTCAAATCAAAATCTCTTGACGGCTTGGATTCGCTTCTTTCGATAGTTCAAATGCCCGGTGGAGTTCCGGTAGCTGCGGTAGCAATAAATCAGGCAAAAAATGCAGGATTGTTAGCAGTACAAATTTTAGCATCTGCAGATGCACAATTAATGAAAAAAGTGATACGTTATAAGAAAAAGCTTGAGAGAGAATCTTTAGCAAAAAATGAAAAAATTTCCAAATAGATTTAATTTTTGCGGCGATAACTTCTGTACGATTAACATTGCTACTTCATTTCTATTTTTATAACTTTCGCCCGTCTTAAAAAAGAAGTGAATACATGAAAAACTTATTTGCTATTTTAATCTTAGGTTTGATAATTGCCGGTTGTGCAGGTAAAACGCCGGAGGATAAATTAAAGGAGGCATCCGATTTTGCAGAAAAACAAAATTTCTCCGAAGCCGTAAAAATTTATGAAGAGCTGTTAAACGAAGAGCTTGGCGATACACTTGCAGTCGAAGTTTTATACAGACTTGCAACTATCTATCAAAATAAGCTGATGGGCAGCTTAAGCAGCGAAGAATCTTTAGAGAAAGCGGTTGAAATATTCCGCAGTATTTATGATAAATACCCTGACAATGAGAAGGCTCCGATGAGCCTGTTCCTTGCCGGCTTTATCGAGGCAAACGAATTAAAACATTTCAAGGAAGCCACAGAAACATATCAGCTTTTTCTTGAAAAATTTCCGCATCATGAACTTGCAATATCTGCACGAGAGGAGCTCGACAACATGGGCTTATCCCCGGATGAGATACTAAAGAAAAAAATCGGCGCCGATTTATAATGGCGGTATCATCATCGGATTACAGAACATATCTTGATCCGTCAATCATATCGAAGCTCAACTCACTCGAATTAAAAGCCAGATTGGTTGTTGAAGGTTTCATGGTGGGGCTGCATAAAAGTCCCTATCACGGTTTCAGCGTTGAGTTCTCCGAGCACAGGTCATACATGCAAGGCGATAACTTGAAAGATGTTGATTGGAAGGTCTACGGCAAAACTGAGAGATATTTCATAAAGCAATACGAAGAAGAAACCAACTTAAAAAGTTATGTACTGCTTGATGTAAGCCGATCGATGGCATTTACATCGGAAGGAAATATATCCAAACTTGATTACGGACGAACACTTGTTGCAGCCTTAAGCTATTTAATGATCAAACAGCAGGATGCGGTAGGCTTATCACTTTATTCCGAAAGGATTGTAAAATATTTTCCTCCCAAAGCCGCCCGTTCTTATTTGCAGGAAATATTAAAAAGCCTAACCACCGCTGAGCCGTCCAGTAAGACAAATACAGCCTCCTGCCTTAATCAAATTGCTGAACGTATCAAGCGCCGCGGATTAGTGATAATCGTATCGGATCTCTTCGACGATGTAGATGCTATAATGACTGCTTTAAGACATTTCAGATATAAAAAAAACGATGTGATTGTATTTCAAATTCTAGATCCGATGGAAATATCATTTGGATTTGGAAGGGATGCAATTTTTAAGGATATGGAAAGCGAAGAAGAATTAACCACACAGCCTTATCAAATTCAAAAAGCTTACATTGAAGCTATGCATGCATTCACAACTAAAATTAAAACTGAGTGTTTAAATTCAAACATCGAATACAACCTCATACAGACATCAACTCCGTTTGATAAAGCTTTATTCAGTTATATACAAAAAAGAAGCAGATTGTATTAACCTCTCCGCAAAGTATTTTTCAATCCAACAATTTCGTTATAATATTTTTGCGAAAGGGCAGCGGCATTTTCTTCCGTTTTTGCCTCTGTAATGATTCTGATTATTGGCTCCGTATTGGATTTTCGGAAATGAACCCAATGGTCTTCGAAATCTATTTTTAATCCATCCTCCGTGTTTGGATTAAACTGTGAGTATCTTTCTGCAAGGGTACGAATTATTTGATCAGGATTAGTATTCCCAACTTCTATTTTCTTTTTTAAAATGAAATATTCTGGAATAGTTTTTTTAAGTTCAGATAACTTTCCGCCGAACTCGACTAAATTTTGAAGAGTAATAGCAATTCCTACTAAAGCATCCCTGCCGTAGTGAAGCCGAGGAAATATAACTCCACCGCTGCCTTCACCGCCAATTACAGCATTTACCTCTTTCATTTTTTGAACTACATTTGCTTCACCGACATGCGAGCGGTATACTTTGCATCCAAAGCCTGATGCAACATCATCTACTGCCCGTGTTGTTGAGAGATTTACAGCCACATTTCCTTTTTCCTTTGACAGAATAAATTTGACTGCTTGGGTGATTGTGTTTTCCTCACCAAACGGTTCTCCTTCACCGGTAATAAGGACAAGTCTATCTACATCAGGATCTACCACAACAGCAAAATCGGCATTTGCGTTTTTTACTGCTTCCATTGTTTCTGTAAGATTTTCGGGCAAAGGTTCGGGCATCCTCGGAAATATTCCGGTCTTTTCGCAGTTCATCTCAATAACTTCACACCCAAAATCTCTTAAAAGATCGGGAATTACGTATGCGCCGGCACCGTTTACACAATCTGCTACAATTTTAAATTTTCTTTTTCGAATCAATTCTCTATTGATATATTTTAAATTCAGAACATCGTTTACATGCCGATTCAAGCCCTCATGATAATCTTGATATTTCCCTAAGGAATTCCATTCACAATATTTTTTTTCCGCATTCTGAAGAAGTGAAAGCATTCGTTTATTTTCATCAATAGTCATGAATTGACCTGTTCTGTTTAATAGCTTCAATGCATTCCACTCATTCGGATTATGACTTGCTGAAATTGCGATGCCTCCGTCAGCATTTAAATTCTTAACCGTGTATTGAACTGTTGGGGTAGGGCATATTCCAATATCTATTACAACTATTCCTTTTGCCGTTAATGTACCGGTCACAATTGATTTCACCATCTCACCGGAAATACGTGCATCCCTCCCAATAACTATTTTTCCTTTTCCGATAAAATCTGCATAGGCAGAAGTGAATTTAACAATTGAGAGCGGGTCAAGACCGTCGCCGACGATTCCTCTGATTCCGGAAACACTTACCATTAGAGTGGACATTTTACCTCCATATTAAACTGCTATTGAACGAAAGTAAAAATATATAATTTCTTACAGATAAAAACATTTGAAAAAAAATCATAGTCAATATCATTTTAGATTATAATTGAACATCTCTCACAGCCCCGCTGTTTATTTTACTTTATGCTGATTCATCACCCTTTTTTCGGTTAGCGTTACTATTTATGGTGATGCAGTATGATTATCGGAATCATATATCACTCCTAACGAAATTGGAAAATCAGAAACACATCTTATTTAGCTCCAGAGGAACGGAATATTTGGTTTCATTCGTCTTTCGGCAAACCCCTCTTCTTCTCCCCTTCCATGAAAGGGAGAGCGATACGCTTGAAAGAAAAAGGGTACCACCCTCCCTTTACGAAAGGGAGGGTGGGGGTGGGTTCAACCCGTATGATGAAACGAAAACACTCACACTTTATCAACAATCAGTTTAATCTTGGATCAAAATATTTTTTGGAATTCTTCTTTTCACTCTTTGGTAAGCGACATAATGGAATAAACACTCTATTCAATCAGTCTTAATATGTCACTCCTAACGGAGTTCATGTAAATTAGGGAATTATCGCTTCTATAAATATTTCACTCCTATATTTGGGGTCATTCGTTTCTCGGCGAACCCCTATTCTTCTCCCCTTCTCCCGATTGAATCGGGACAATCGGAAAGGGGAGAACAAACTGCTTTAATATAAAAAAATTACGCCAGACTGATTTATCAACCTTTCTTCGATCAGCGCCTCCATTCATGGTGATGCGGGATTGTTACACACCCCTCGCCCCTCTGAAGAGTGGATAGCACGCTTTGTTTTGTTGAAAATTTTTGGCATGTATTAACCGTCCCGTTTTTCGACAATCCCCTTTATTCTCCTCTCTCGTAAAAGATGAACGACTTCATTCCCCCCTTCTTTTTTTTTATCTTTTTTCACCCTTTCTTCGCTTAGCGTTAACATTTATGGTGATGCGATGTTTTATTACATTGGTTAATAGTGAAAGACGATCTACAACAAATTTTTTTTATCACTTGCAATCG
>CAZTDB010000144.1:0-6273 GCA_964612385.1 uncultured Ignavibacteriaceae bacterium | reverse complement strand
AGAATTGAAACTAGATTCGCCTCTTTAGATAAATATGGATTTTATTTGTCTTAATCGAACTATTGTAGAATTGAAACGCGCTCAATCGCTATTGCATCAAGTCCGGCTATCAAGTCTTAATCGAACTATTGTAGAATTGAAACAAAAAATTAAGCCTGTCCCTATTCCACAACGGCATTGTCTTAATCGAACTATTGTAGAATTGAAACATGTGCTCGAAGATCTGTTCGAACTTTTCAATGAAGTCTTAATCGAACTATTGTAGAATTGAAACGATTTTAGAAAAGAACATGATAAAAAAGTAAAAGAGGTCTTAATCGAACTATTGTAGAATTGAAACAACAGGAAACAGCGGTAAGTTTCTACAAACAAATGGAGTCTTAATCGAACTATTGTAGAATTGAAACAGTAGCATCTAAAATTTCAGAGACACGTGGGTTATAGTCTTAATCGAACTATTGTAGAATTGAAACAGAAAAACGCAAAAAAATTAAAGATGACTTTATCTCAGTCTTAATCGAACTATTGTAGAATTGAAACTTGCAACCCCTATTGCTTCCTTGAATGTTAAGGCAGGTATTAATCGAACTATTGTAGAATTGAAACGTTCAAACGGCACAAAGTTTTCTTATGCGGATTTGAAGTATTAATCGAACTATTGTAGAATTGAAACTTTCCTCTGCTTTCTTTTCAAGTTTTTCCGTTTCCGTATTAATCGAACTATTGTAGAATTGAAACTTTTGCAAAGTTCATAAGCTCGTTCTATTGTTATTGGTATTAATCGAACTATTGTAGAATTGAAACGTTGTAATCTACTATCGCACAACCCCCGGGGACCAAGTATTAATCGAACTATTGTAGAATTGAAACCAAATTAAATTGAGCGGGCAGGACAGTGTTATTACGTATTAATCGAACTATTGTAGAATTGAAACATATCTTAAAGTTTTAATATCTGTTTCAAATAACTTGTATTAATCGAACTATTGTAGAATTGAAACTCGACAACAACAATATCGCTTGTCGATGCAACCGAGTATTAATCGAACTATTGTAGAATTGAAACACCGCGTAAGCAGCCTGCGTTAAGCCCGCACGCATAGTATTAATCGAACTATTGTAGAATTGAAACTCGGGTTTTGACATTAATAATTTCCCGGATTCAAGCGTATTAATCGAACTATTGTAGAATTGAAACATCATTAATATTTTTTTGGAATAGTCTTACAACATCGTATTAATCGAACTATTGTAGAATTGAAACATTACCCTCCAAATAAGCCAACCTCAACTGCTCAGGGGTATTAATCGAACTATTGTAGAATTGAAACCGCATAATTAATTATCAATTCAGCAGCTCGGATAGTGTATTAATCGAACTATTGTAGAATTGAAACTTTTTAGCACCACAGTTTTATTTCTTGCAAGCTCAAGTATTAATCGAACTATTGTAGAATTGAAACGAACAGAGACCGCAGTATCTTCAACGGCTTCCTTCGCGTATTAATCGAACTATTGTAGAATTGAAACTTTTATTTAAGTTATTCAGCAACTACCGTAATCCGGGTCTTAATCGAACTATTGTAGAATTGAAACAACCCCGGCGTGCACCGCTGCTTGATAAACAAAAGTGTATTAATCGAACTATTGTAGAATTGAAACATCTTAATTTAAGCCGTGAAATAATGAGTAAAGAAGGTATTAATCAAACTATTGTAGAATTGAAACGTGTACCACAGTCATGGAAATAGAAGGTTTAAGCGCGTATTAATCGAACTATTGTAGAATTGAAACGGATATGACGAAGATGATTTAATAACAAATCCGGGTATTAATCGAACTATTGTAGAATTGAAACGCTTTTAACCGGATGTCTCTGAGCTGGTTAGGTAGCGTTTTAATCGCACTAATGTAGAATTGAAATGTTTTTTTAAGATGACCCGACGATGAAATTCATTTAATCAGTATAAAGCGAAACCAATCTCCGGCATAGCGAAAACAAATTAATTATTTGAATCAATAACCAAGAGAGCAAGTAACAACATCGAATGCTCAACTTTCGTCGGACAATTAAAAAAAATGGAGGGGCGAAAGGCGGATGGTTTATAATTATTTTTTTAACCGCAACTCATAAATGATTAATAGTTTAGGCAACTTATTTCAGGACACCACCCCCAACAAACTATTCACCACTAACAACCTACAATCCCCCACCAACCCCCAACCACCCACCCCCTACTCCCAACCTCCTACTTCACCACCTGCATCTTCCTTGAATAAATTTTTCCGTTAAAGCTTAATGTGTAGATGTAAGTTCCGCTCGATAAATTCGATGCGTTTCCAATGGACTCTATGGAAAATACAGTTTTATACTTTCCGGCTGGTTGATATTCATTTACAAGCGTTGATATTTCTCTGCCAAGAATATCGTAAATCTTTAAAGTTACAAAACCGTTTTCAGGCAGTTCATAACTTATTATTGTTGCCGGATTAAACGGATTAGGATAGTTCTGGCGCAACTCAAACTTGCTTGGAAGCCCGCTTTCGTTTTTATCGGCTATATCGGTTATTTCCTGCAGCAGCGCAAGCTTAATTGCATCTGCGCGGAGAACATCGCCCGCAGTGCTTTCCCCGGAGTTGATGATCTTTACTTCAATAGGAGCCCCAGCCGGCAAATAATATCTGCTTAGCTCAACCCAATCGCCGCTGCCTTCGTTTTGATCTGCATAAATAGAATCTATTACGAAGCCGGCAAGAATAATTTCATACAAAGCATTATTAGCTGAGTTGACTGTCTTAGGCAGTATGTGATTCAGAGAATAAATGCCGGGTTTATCCAACATTGCAGTAAATGAAGCCCATGCCCCGGGATTTGCATTTATGAAAACATATCTGCTGCTTTGTCCGTATGCCTGTGCTACGCTTGTTTGCCAATTGCCGAACTCCTTGTAATCTAATGAATCGTCATTATCAACTATTTTGAAATAGAGCTGAACATTTGCCGAGTAAAGGATTGGATATTCGGGCATAAGATAATCGTCGCTGAGAATAAACAATGTGTCGTTAATCTTTCCTGCCTTTGCAGAGTGAAAAGCTAAAGGAAGATTAATTTTACTCATGCCCTCAATAATCAGCGGAAAAGAAACTGTAGTGGTTATTGAATTTTCCTTTGATGTTATTCCGGAAATTGTAAGTTGATTAATACCTCTATTAATTATTTCCAAATTTTTTATTACGGTGTCTTCTTCCGCCGTCTCGCCAAAGTCAATATATTTTTGAAGTGTATACAATTCCTTATCCCGTACCAGTGCAGAAAACTTCATTACGTCGGCTGTGATATATTTACCGGATTGGTTATTCCCGCCGGCACTCATTTCTACATAATTTCCGTTTCCGGCGGCAAAGTTAGCGGTAGTAATATAAACCCAATCCATCTGCGGAACCGGCTGGTTTAATTTAATTGTATCGATAGCATTGTAGCCGCTGTAAATTATAAAATCAATTTCATTTGAAGGATTATCATACTGCGGAAATTGAATGAAGATGTTATATAAGCCTGTTTGTTCAATAATGGGATTCCAGCGTACTCTTGCTGTTGAGCTTTCTGTTAACATTGATTTTCTTGAATTAATTCCCCATGCGGTTTCCGAAGAAGTGAACCAGCTTCCTTCTAATTCGCTGTAACCTTCATCAAGGTTATCGATGTAAATATCATCGGGAAGATAATTGATGAAGCGGGTGGATAAATTTCCAAATGTATCTGTTACAGCTACGCCGACTTTTGCTAAGATATTTTTATCGAAATTGTTTATCGTTCTCCATGTGTGCGTGCCAGTTGACTGAGATTCGATAATATGATAACGCTCGTATACATCTTTAACTGCAAGAAAAGGTACGTCCTGGAAAATCGGTTCGTCGGTGCTTATAACGAAATAAATTTCCGAGCCCATTTGTTGTTCTTGAATTGAAAGCTGCGGAGGTGTAAAATCGGTTGACTGCCGCCAAAGCTGCATTGCCTCTACTGCAGTATTATATTGAAATTTTACGCCGGGATATTTTGCTGCCGAATTGTGAGCCAGGTTATTAATTTTTCTTATATTATCAAGAAAATCCGATTCGGGAAGATGCGCCCAGAAGCATGCAACTTGATCGATGCCTTCGTTTGCTTTTTTGAAAATATCATCCATCATTGCCTGTGAAACATTTCCCATAAATTTCGATCTTACATTCCACCCCTTTCCATTGCCGGGCAATTGATAATTTTCCGGCGAAGGTCTGAAAGGCACAAAATCGCTCGGTGCCAAAGACCAATCAAACGTATTATCAAGCGGTTCTACCGTGTCGGTTCTTTTTGCGGGCCAATCGTTATGAAGGCTGTATGGAAGCAATTGGTCCAATCTTTTTTGCCAATCGTTATCCATGTAATGCCATCCGCTTCTGAAAGAAATTGGATAAACATTTTCCTCCAAAAGAAATTGAGCAACAGTAAGATTGAAGTCATCAAGGCAGTCGTTAAAATTTAAAGCTTGATTCCAATAGTATTTGCCGTCGCCCGAATAATCAAACCAATGGAATGTGTGGTAATGCAGCGACAGCTCATCGCCAAATTGCTTGATTGCATCGCCGTGATATTTTTTCATCAAGTAAAGAGTCATAGTATTAGCAAGCGGCATGTTTTTATTTTCAGCAAAGCGAAAAATATTTCCTGCCATCATCCACCAGGTCAGCTTTATTGTGCTGCCGTATGAGTCGCGGATTTCATCGCGAAAAGATGGGTCCATAACTTTATAAGCATTGCCAAGTGGATCGATATATAGACTGATTCGATAAAAGCAATGATATCTCGCAACGTTCATTCCATCCCAGATAGCAGTATCCGAGCCGATTACAAGATAAACTTTGCCGGAAGAATTTAAAGTTGAGGAATAAATTAGAAGAGAAATAAAAATCGATATTAATGTGAATGGTCTTTGTTTCATATTTAACTCCCGAATTTTAACGGCAGAATGAAAAAGCGGATTCTTTTCGCCATGATAATAAGTGCGATGATATTCATCCCCCGTTTATAATAATTTACAAATGCAATATCGGTTTAATGGAAAAGATTTTCAATGCACTTTAAGTTTATTCAAAATCGAATGATCATTCCGGTAATTCTATGTGTTTAATTTTTTGAGAGGTCACTAATTTTAATAGAGATGGATCGTTCATAATTTCTTTTTCAAAAGGATTGCTGTTCTGCCAGCCTGTTTTTCCGGTCTTGCGGTAATGTTCCAAGCGTCGAATTGTTATTTCACAAAAGAGAGGATCGCAATCAATTGTATAACATTTTCTATTAAGCTTTTCGGATGCAAGAAGCGTAGAGCCTGAATGACTGAAGAAATCTATAACGATTGAATTTTCCGGAGAGCTGGCATGAATAATTCTTTCAATTGCTTTAAGCGGTTTTTGTGCAAAACATCCGTTTACGTTTTCCTCCATTCTATAAAAAACCTGCTGAACATCAACCCAAACATTTCCGGCGCGAATGTTCCTAGATTTGCTTCTTTCAAAGTTTTCTGTTATCTCACCATTAATTTCTTTGTAATAACCTCTAAGTATTTTGGGAATCTCGGTATATTCTGCTTCAACATTAAAAATAGGTTTACCTTTAATGTAATAAAGAAGCTCCTGTCTTACCGCCATCCAATTCTTTGCTGTACCGTAACCCCGCTGATTGCGCATGGTGATAAAGCTTCGCGGTTTGAAGGGAGTATCTCTCATCATAATCATAAACTCGGGAAGCGGCTGAAAATCTTTTTCTTGATCGGCTCCTAACCAGATGTAAAGAGAACTGTTTTCAGTAAGAGTCATTGCGCTGTTATTAATCCATCTTTTGCACCAATCGATAAATTTTTTTGTATCTCTTAAATCAAAAGCAATAAGATTATACGGCGGATCGTGAATTGCAAGAACGGCTTTTTCGTTTCCCATCAATGTCGAAATGTCATTTTGATTTGCCGCATCAAGACAGCCTACTTTGTGCTTGCTTTCCGGGTCGCTCCAAATTTCCCCGGGCTTAAGTCTGCAAAATTTAAGAAGCTTATTTCTAAGCTTGTTGTCTTTATCAAGCCGTGGTAACGGAAGAGAAATCATATCAGCTCAACAGAAATGTTCAAGTATAAGGAAAATCCCACTAATCTATTCTTTCATCTAACTGATAAATCAAATTATCCTCAATACGATAAAGCAGCGGAGCTACGACAATTTTAGGATATCTCAAGCGTAATCGTT
>CAZTDB010000143.1:0-6317 GCA_964612385.1 uncultured Ignavibacteriaceae bacterium | reverse complement strand
TTCAAGCTGTAAGAATCTTCACCGAAAAAATAATAGATAGGAAGCAGCTTCCCCTGACGGATTTTTTTAACCGCTTCGGTAACAGGTGAAATATGTGGCTTACTCTTCGCCATTCATCACCTTCATTTTCTCATACTTAAGCGCTTTGAAAAGAAAATAAACCAATCCTCCCCAAACAACTCCAAGTACAAAAGCTGCGGTTAATATTATCGTAAAATTCATATCAATCCCTTAGAGTATTTTCCACAATCTTCTTATTTAATATGACAAATACCAGTATTGCAATCCCCCATTGTAAAAGGCATGTACCTAAATTCTCTGCATGAAAAGGATTCCACCATTCCGGGTCCCAAGATACCGAAGATATAAGCCACCATGAAACTAAGAATACGGCTTGTATTGGAACCAGCACACCTATTACATAATTATACCACTTTCCGATTTTCACATCGCTTCCGTAGCCGTTTATAATTTCTGTGCGAAATTTATTCACACCAAATTTAATTATCGAAAATGAAATGAATGCGCCGCTTAATATTAGCCCGACACCCCAAACCCAATCCTGGTTAGTAAAAAAGTTCATATTAAGAGCAGATGGAATTCCGAATAAAAAGCCTGCGGCGGCAACAATGATAATTGCTCTTCTTCTTTTCAATCCAAAATCAATTAAGGTTCGTGTTGATAGCTCGACCATTGAGATGAGTGAAGTAACTGCCGCAAAGAAAAGCGCCAGAAAGAATATAGATGCAAAAAAACCATTAGCAAGATTACTTGAAGATAATTTGGTAAACAGAATCGGCAGGTAAATGAAAGTCAATCCCGTGTTTGCAGGGCCCGATTGTGATATTTGCTGCATTGCATCAACAGAACTTAGAGCAAATACAGTTGAGAATATAGTTATTCCGGCAATGATTGAAACACTGTTATTACCGAATCCGATTAAAGCAGCATTTAAAGAAATATCCTCTTTCTGACGCATGTAAGTTGCATAAGTTAAAATTAGTCCCCAGCCTGCACCGGTATCCCATGCATTTTGAGTTAGTGCATTAAGCCATACCTTGTAATCAAGAATTATTTCAAGCTTGGGAGTAAAAAAATACTTAATCCCGTCGATTGCACCGGGCAGCGTTACGGCTCTCGTAAACAATATCAATAATATTATTAAGAGTGAGGGCACTAACAAACGCGTTACTTTTTCTATTCCTTGCGTTACACCACGATAGATTACGAATGACACAAGTGCCATTGATACAAAATGAAAAGATAATGGAAGATAGCTTGAAGAAAAACTCTGCCAATATTCAAAATGCTGCTGAGTGTCGAATAAACTTCCTGATAATGCAGAGAAGAAATAACGCAGGCACCAGCCGGTTACAACCGAGTAATAAAACATTATTGCAGTAGATACCAGCACGACAAAAGCACCCATCCATCCGAATTGTTTGCCAGCCGTTTTAGTTATTGCACCAACAGGACCAAAACGGGTTGACTTTCCGATAGCAAACTCGGCGATGATAAGCGGTACAGACCAGATGAGAAGAAAGATTACCCACGGTATTAGAAATGAACCGCCGCCGTTCTGTGCAACAATTCTTGAGAAGCGCCAAATATTTCCGGTGCCAACAGCAATACCTATTGTGGCAATAATCAGCGCCCAGCGCGATGAAAAAAATTCTTGCTTACCTTCAGGTTTATCTGCAGATTTACTTTCAGATTGCTGCATTTTACTTATTATAAGTTTAATAGTTGAAACATTTTCAGAACGACGGCATTACATTGTTCGTAAATAAAGTTAATCAAAGCCGAGAGGTGACATCACCTCATTCAAATTTAATTTCTGAAATAATAACCTAATTTTTACGGACTGATTTTAAGCCCACCCAGGTTTTAAGTTATTTTACACGTTTTTCAATGATTACTTCTTCCATTACTACATCGTTGATGGGTCTGTCCATCTGGTTTCGCGGTACTTTGCCGATAGCGTAAACTACATCCATTCCGCCGATTACTTTTCCGAAGACTGTATGTTTTCCGTCAAGCCAAGGAGTAGCCGCATGAGTAATAAAAAACTGACTTCCGTTTGTATTCGGTCCTGCATTAGCCATCGAGAGAATGCCGGGGCTGTCGTGTCTTAAAGTTGGAACAATTTCATCTTCAAACTTTCCTCCCCATAAACTTTCACCGCCTTTGCCTGTGCCGGTTGGATCTCCGCCTTGAATCATAAATCCGTCAATAACCCTATGGAAAATAACTCCGTTGTAATAACCGTTTTTTGCCAGTCCTGCAAAGTTCTCAACGGTTTTAGGCGTTTGCTTTTCGAAAAGCTCTAACTCTATTGTTCCCATGTTAGTACGGATTACAGCTACTAAAATTGAATCGCTTCCGGCAGTTTGATTTGTCATTTCATTGCTTTCAGATTTAGTGGTTGGTTGTTGTTCGCTGATCTTTTGGTCACTTGATGAATTGCAGCCCGCAGTAATAGAAAGAAACAACAGTGATGCAATGTATAACTTCATATTTTACCTCCTATGGATTGATTATGTTAAATGTTAAAAGAATAATAATAAAAATTCCGATTCCTATTCTATAATAAATAAAAAGAAAGGTTGAATTTTTTCGTAAATACTTAAGCAGAAAATCTATCGCTATATATCCGCTGATCGCAGAAAATATTGAAGAGACAATTAAAGTAATAATTATCTCGTTATTAATATATGCCAATGCTTCATATAATTGCAGCATACCGCTTGCAAATATTGCAGGAATGCTTAGTAAAAAAGAAAATCTTGCCGCCGCCTCCCTCTTCAATCCGCAAAATAAACCGCCGGTAATAGTTGTGCCCGAACGTGAGGAGCCCGGAATAAGTGCTAATGCCTGTGCAACGCCAATAATCAGAGCATCAAGGGCTGAAATGTTTTCTATGTCTTTTTTGAACTTTGCGGTTTTTTCTGCGACTGCAAGAATGATCGCTAATATAATTAAGCTGCCTGAAATTACATATAAATCTTTTGTTAAAGAACCTTCAATTACATCTTTAAATAGCAAACCGATTACAACTACCGGTACGGTACCGAGTATTATAAGCCATCCGGTTTTTGTATTCTTACTATGCACCGAAAACTTTAAAGGTGCTTTAAGGTTGTCGCGAATAAAATCAACCGAAATATTAAAAATATCTTTACGAAAATAAATTAAGATTGCGGCTAAGGTTCCAAGCTGTATAACCGCAATAAAGGACGTCCATCTCTCAGGATTAGCTTCAGAAATTAGATTCATTAGCTTTCCCGCAACAGTTAAATGACCGGTGCTGCTGATGGGTAAGAATTCAGTAAAGCCTTGAATGATACCGAGTATAACGGCTTCCAACAAACTCAATAAAACCTCCTAAAAGAAATAAGTAATACCAAGCCTGATTCCGAAAGAAAGTGAATTAAAGTTAACCGTTTCTTCTATTGCATTATTTATAATTTTAACGCTGCCGGATTCCGGCTCACCATTAAGATCATATCTAATATCAGCCCCGATGTTTGCATAAAAATTACCGCCCAATAAAGTGTTGCCATCGCCCCTTAACACAAGTCCGAAACCAGTGGATTTATAATTAGCTGAACTCCTTAAGGGAGGGTGCGTTTCATCAACGCTTAAAAATCTTAGCCCCAAACCGGCTCCGAATTTAAATTCAAATCCTTTTCCCGCCATAACATAGTAGCCAATAAATGTCGGCATGATGATATTATAGACTAACTCGTATTGACCTATTTCATAATTATAAGTAAAAGACGATAATTGATATGCAGCTTCAAATCCGATTTGATATTGATTTGTTAATGAATAATCAACTTCTCCAGAAAAAATAATTGCCGAATGAAAGCTTCCTACTTGATTTGAGAACGGCGCATAATTTTGGTTGATATAATCTTTAAGCGAAGGCATGCTTGAAAAATTTATTCCCATTCCTGCTCTTGCCTGAAGCTGCGGCAGAGCGGTATCAACTAAGAAAAATAAGCACATAGCTATAAAAATATTTTTCATAGTTCATCCACTTCGGTATCTAGTACTTTCAACAAATTGTCGTGCTGCTTATTCAATACAAAGAATGAAATCAGCGCGGCAACTATAAAAAGAAAGTATGAAATGATATGAGTTAAAAAAGCATAGGAAAGACTAATAACTTCATCAAAGCCAAACAACAGCACCAAAGCAGATTTTGTTAAAGTATGATACGAACCTGTTCCGCCCGGAGTTGGAATTACCACACCGATTGCACTGATGCTCATTAATATCCAGCCCATCTGAAATGTTACGGGCTTTATATTTTCCATACCGAGTGTGAAGAAACCGACGTATGAAGTGAAGGCGTAAATCAGCATGAGTAGCACACTCAAAAAAATCGTTATTGAATAATTGCGTATGCCTTTTAGACTTGCGAATCCTTCAATCAGCATCTCGAAAATATATGCGGTTTTATGTGCTGCCTTTTCCGATACCTTCTTCACCAGATTTACAACTATAACATAAAACCTTTCTCTTAATTTGATGGTAAGAATTAAAAATAAAATACTGCCGAGTATTGCTGCAGCGGCAAAGTATAGAGTCGAGCGAAGCCATGGCAAGCTGTCATAAAGATTTCCACTCCATATTAAAACGGAAATAAAGATAGCTAACAACAAAAAAATTAAATCGATCACACGCTCAACTATAACTGCGCCAAACATTGCCGACCGTGATAAGCCTTCCCATTTTCCTATCAGTACCGCGCGGGAAATTTCACCAAAGCGGGGAACAACGCAGTTTACTCCATACCCCACCATCAACGCACCGAATAAATTTTTTAGAGATGTATCGGGCTTAACTGAATGTAATATATACTTCCATCTTACTGCGCGAACTAGATGTGAGACAAGCAAAACAATTATGAAGAAAATTATCCAATAAATTGAAGCTTCGGAAACTACCATTAGCACTTGTTTAAAATTAACGTCGTAAAATGCCACGTATAAAAAAACTGCGCTTAACAAAAAGGATAATGAGTAATTAAATACTCTTTTTAAGATGTGCTTTTTATGATTTTTATCGGAGATCAATAACAGTGCTTCCTTCCGGGGGAGTTATGCTGAATATTAAATCGGACAGCTTTTGATTGATCTTATAATTCGAAAACTCAATCTCGATTATACCGGTACCGGGATCGTTCATTACCGCTTTCGAAACAAGATTATCTGCATTAATCCAAAGCTTTATGCTGCTGAAATTCAATCCGGATTTTTCTTTTGGCTTTAATAATAAAATTCTCGTGTCATTTTCATCTGCCTTGCTTACCAAGCATTGAGACGGATAATCGTAGATTAATCTTTTAAACGAAATTATGTTCGGATCGGAGTCATTATACTCGCTTACAATTAATCTGTTTTGTGATTTGTTATAATTCCATGAAGTTTCACCGTCGGTTGCAATTATTATGTTCTTTAGTTCGAGCCGCAGCATATTTTCTTTTTTGAAAAAGAATTTTCCGGCAAGGTTAGTCCTGCCTGAAGATGATTGTTTAAACTCGGCGGATAGATCGGTTATCGAATCGAATTTTTTTTGCAAACTTTTTAGCAATTTTTCAGCTTCAAGGTCTTCCGCATAAATTGGAATTGAACAGAGATACAGAATAAAAATTATTATAACTGATTTCATTAAAATCCAATCAAAGTTATTAAATATGATATGCTTTCACGCATGCATTAAAGTGCCGGTTCAAATTTAATAATTATAGCAGTTATATAAAATTGAACAATAAATACCGGATTAGCTGTCCCGCGAGATATTTTACCTCAAAAAAAGATTCGGCATAAATGAAATTCTGAATCAAGATTTTATTATCTTAACACCGAAATTTTTGGGGTGCAAGGCAATGGAAAAGGGTCAAGCGTTTGCAGCTAATCTTATTCGCACTATCGACAAGTTAGACAGCTTACATGATTTAAAACAAGCCGTGAATTTTCTGATTAAAAATATTTGCTCGATGGCTTCCTGGAATTATGGAGAAGCGTGGGTTTCGGATGAGCAAAAACATCAAATGACCTGGCTGACTTATTGGGGCGTATCAAAAGATTTTTTCGAAAGATTCACCAAGCTCAGTGCTTTATGCAAGTTTGGGAAGAGTGTAGGACTGATAGGAAGAGTTTGGGAGCGTAAGGAGCCGTTGTGGATAAATGATTTAAAGTCCGATTTTAATTTTCTTCGAACCGAAATTGCCGAAGCAATCGGATTTAGCTCGGCGGTCGGTATTCCGGTTTTACAGGACGAAAAGGTCGTTATCATACTAACATTTT
>CAZTDB010000142.1:0-6350 GCA_964612385.1 uncultured Ignavibacteriaceae bacterium | reverse complement strand
GAATTTTATCGATTATAATGCTGCCAAGATTTTAGCATTAAGAGAAATTGTAGATTGTCCGATTTGGCCCGGCGAGCCTATAGCATTTATGACTCAATCTGAGGAACGAGTTCAATCTGCAAATGCAACCTCCTATCATGCTGCATTGGCTGCTTCGCTTGGAGTAGATGCAATTACCATTGCTTCAACTGATGAAGCATATTCACGAGGTCCGATTGCAATTGCTTCGCGGATTGACAGTATCCGAGCTGTAACAGATGCATTTCGCTTTACAGGTGATACCGGCTTTAGTATAACATCCCAAGCAGAAAAATTTAAAGATGCTATGATTAATAAAATTGTTGATGTACTGAAGGCAGTCGATGCCAAAGGTAACCTTCCCCAAGCAATTTATGCCGGGGTGCTGGGAGATCAAAGTGATGGTGCGTATCCGGGTAAATTCGGTGCCGGTTCTGTTTCATAAAGGTGAAGGAGAAACGTTTGAAAATTATCGGAATAGTTGGAACAGCTAAGAATACCGGAAAAACCACTTCACTATCTTATCTGCTTTCCGAGGCATATCAAAACAAAATTAACTTTGGCGTTACCGGAATTGGATACGATGGGGAAGAAATTGATAACATAACATTCCTTCCTAAGCCGCGGCTTTTTTTCAACGCCGGAACAATCATAACTACATCAAAGAACTGCCTTGAAAGTGCAGATATAAAATTTGAAACTCTCGTTGAGACAGAATTTAAAACTGCTTTAGGTGAAATCGTTATCGTTAGAACTTTATCGCCTGGAATGGTTGTGATTGCCGGACCCAACAAAAAATCCACTCTGAATGAAGTTATTTCCCGAATGAAAAAATTTGGTGCGGAGATAATTTTTGTTGACGGATCGCTCAATCGTCTTGCACCGATGTCAATTGCCGACAAGCTGATTTTCACTACCGGTGCATCGAGAAATACAAACATCGATTTTCTTGTAGAGGAGATGAAAATAGTACAGAAAATATTTTCATTTCGTACGTCAAGCGCTTCAATCCGAAGCAAAGTAATTTCTCTAATATCTGAAAGCGGTGTGACAGAACTATCGACCGGTTCCTTGTTAGATGCCGATGATATAAATGAACTAGCACAAAAAATGTATAAGAGCGTTGATAAAATTTTAATTCCAAATCTTGTCTCTCAAAAAACCCTTATCGAATTAGTAACTAACTTATTTGCCGGCAGAAAAAATTCTCTCGAACTAATCCTTGATTCGCCACTTAGCTTGCTTTTATTCGGGGAACCGGTTTCAATCCAAAACATAGTTGATTTAATTGAATCTCATCCATTGACAATCAGTTATTTACGCAAACCGGAATTGATTGCCGTTACTGTTAATCCATTCTATCCCAAACCGATTGACCATAGCTTTAAATCCGAATATATCGATAAAGATTTGCTGATGAAAAAAATGTCATCCGGTTTGAATGTAAGCGTTTATAACCTGAAAGATTCACACAATATTAAGCTGTTTGAGGAATGTATTTCGGGATGAATGGGGAGTTGGAGGTGGGGGGAGTTGGTATTACTAAGGTTAAGAAAAAATAAGTGAGCCTTTTCTAAAAAGGTGTTTTCATTAAGATTCTTAATCAATTATAATTAAGAAAAAAACCCTCATTTCTCTGTGGTTCACTGTGCCTTCTCTGTGCGGCTCTGCGTAACTTTTTTGTTACACAGAGATGCTCAGAGGAGACACAGAGTTCCACCGAGAAATTTATCAAAGAGTCATTTGGCAAATATCTTTGGTTAGGTTTTGTATTTAGTATGAGTTTTCATTTCACAAGAACTAACTTTTTCATGGCTGAAAAAATTTAATCATCACATTACTTACTCAATAATCAAAGATTTATCAACACAACTCGTCCTTCAAAGTTAATATTAAGTTATTAGCCTCAGCACTTAACAACATACAACTTAAAACAAACCACACCCAACAAACCAGCACCACCAAACCAACCCCCAACTTCCTATTTCCAACTTCCTCCCCACAAAGTTATTTATTTCAATATTCTGTAAATTATTAGCGTGATTATAGTTTCTTTATTCAAATGGTGCGGAAAGAAATGAAGAGAAAAAATTTTATCAAGACACTCGGTGCTGCAGCATTATTTACTGCGCCTGTTTATAATTTTCAAAAAGCAGCTTATACTGAGGAAAATCAGAAAATTAAACCTAAACGTCTAATAAAAGGTGATTTAATTGGATTGGCTGCGCCGGGCAGTTTTATTAGCGAAGACGAACTGCAGCAATCAATAAAAAATCTTGAAGAAATGGGATTCAGAGTTTATTATACCAAACGAATTCTTAACCGCACCGGATATTTGGGAGGCAGCGATGTTGATAGAGCCGATGATTTGAATGAGATGTTTGCAGACAAAAACATCTCCGCTATTATGTGTGCCCGCGGCGGTTATGGCTGTGCGAGAATTCTTCCGTTACTTGATTATGATCTGATCAAAAAAAATCCGAAGATTATTATTGGTTACAGCGACATTACTTCACTTCTTTACGGAATTTATGCACGCACCGGGTTGGTTGGTTTTCATGGTCCTGTCGGAATATCAACCTTTAACGACTACAGCAAGGAATACTTCGAAAAAGTTTTGATGTATCCTACAAACAATGTAACGTTTTATAATGCGAAAGAGGACGACAGCGATAATGTGTACAAAGTAAAAACAATAAAAAGCGGAAAAGCATCAGGCAAGCTTGTCGGCGGAAATTTATCTATTGTGGTTTCGATGATCGGAACTCCTTACGATATTGACACGAAGGATAAAATAATTTTTCTTGAAGAAATTGGAGAAGAGCCGTATAGAATCGATAGAATGCTGACCCAATTAATTCAAACCGGAAAATTTGCCACGGCTAACGGAATAGCATTGGGCGTATTCAGAAGATGTGAGGCAAAACCTTCTGATTCGGGAATAACTAATTCATTTACTCTTGAAGAAGTCTTATTCGATCGTCTATCAGGTTTGAATATACCTGTTGTTTACGGAATGTCATTCGGACACATAACTAACAAAATAACATTGCCAATCGGAATTGAAGCGGAATTAAATTCAGTTGAAGCAACGTTAAAGCTTCTTGAACCGGCAGTAATTTGAAATAACGGAGGAAATTGAAATGAAATCATTTTTAATAATGTTCTCATCTTTTTTAATTCTCAGCTTTCTATCGGGCTGCATCGTTTTTCACAAAGTTTTTTACGAAATTGAGCTAAATAATTCTTCCGGCGGCACAGTTTCCATGAATATTTATGATATTCGTTCTGATGCCGATTCGGAGGAACAATTGGAAGAGGATAAAGATTATCTTTTCAATTATATGTTAAAGAGCGAAGAATTCTTATCTACAATGAAATCGGACGGAAAAGATATTAAGCTTCGCGAATTAAATGTTGAGAACGGCATTCTAAATGGAAAAGTCGTTTATAATTTTAGCGACGTTACCCGCATAGAAGGAATAAATTATGATGACGGATTTTATTACTTAACCATCCCGGTTGAAGACAGTATAATTTCAACTAATGGTGAAATTATAACATCAAAAGATTATAAACGAATTTTATGGGACAGCAGCTTCAAAACATTAAAATTTGAAATGCTTAGTGAATCGTTTAAGAATAATTCATACAAGCAGCTTGCACCATTCTATAAAAAAGAAGATTAAATGTACGCAGAGCTAATTTTCCCGCTTCCGTTTAGGAATGCTTTTACTTATTCCATCCCGCCAGAGCTTGAAGAATTTACCCGAATAGGTGTAAGGGCAGTTGCACCTTTCGGTAAAAGAACGCTTACCGGTTACGTTATAAATATTTCATCTACTACAGAAGTAAAAGATAACATAAAGCTGATCATTGATGTATTAGATAACATTCCGCTGTTCAACGAACAATCGCTTAAGTTTTATCAATGGCTGTCCGAATATTATTTATGTTCGCTTGGCGAGGCAATCAGGCTTGGCATTCCTTACGGAACCGAGGTAGAATCTAAACGAAAGATTTTGATTGACAAAGAGGTAACAGCACAACTGCATCAATCCGAAAAAAACAAAGACAAGCTTAAAGCAAAAATTCTGAATGCACTTTTAACTAAAGAAGAAATAAGCGTATCTGCTCTTCAAAATTTGCTAAATAAAAAAAATATACATTACGCACTCAAAGCGCTTGAGAAAATTGGTGCTGTTACAATTCTTGATGAACTTCAGGATCCAAAGGTTAGAGTTAAAACAGCGAAATTTGTGAAGCTAAAAAAGTCAGCCGTCGAGATCTATGAGTTCATACCTGAAATCGAATCGCGTTCTCCAAAGCAGGTAAGTGTGCTGCTTTATTTAATTTCGTTAAAAGGAAAACCCGCTCTCCTTTCTCAGGTTATTAAAAAAACAGAAGCTCCGCATTCATCGGTAACATCTTTAGCAGAAAAAGAACTATTAGAAATTTACGAGCAAGAAGTTGAACGTAATTTTCATGAAGAGTATCAGGAAGAAAGAATTAATTTTGAGCTGACCGAAAAACAAAAAAACATTATAGAAGAAGTTGCAAAGAAGTTTGAACCTCAAGCATTTCAAACGTATTTGCTGCATGGTGTTACAGGCAGCGGTAAAACACAAGTTTATATTGAACTAGTAAAAAAAGTTTTATCGCTCGACAGAACCGCATTGCTCCTTGTCCCCGAGATTTCACTTACACCTCAAATCACATCCCGCTTAATAAATAATTTCGGTGAGGTTGTTTCTGTAATTCACAGCCGCATGTCGCATGGAGAGAGATTTGATTCATGGCGGAGAATTTTAAAAGAAAAGGCAAAGGTCGTAATCGGAGCCCGCTCGGCATTATTTGCACCCTTAAAAAATATTGGATTGATAATAGTTGATGAAGAGCATGATGCCAGCTATAAGCAGTTTGATATGACCCCAAAATACAATGCAAGAGATTCGGCGGTTGTTCTGGGAAGAATAAATAATTGTCCCGTGCTTTTAGGTTCTGCCACGCCATCGATAGAGAGTATGTATAATGCTAAGTCGGGTAAATACCAACTGCTTACGCTGCCTGATAGAATAGACGATGCAAAGCTGCCGAAAATTCAGCTTGTGAATGTTTTGGTTGAAAAGAAAAAAAAGCGGATGGAAAATATTTTTTCGAAAGCGCTTTTGGATAAAATTCATGATAGGCTTAACAAAAAAGAAGGAATAATTATCCTTCAAAACAGAAGAGGATTTTCGACTCAAATTTACTGCGACGACTGCGGTGAAATTGATACTTGCATCAACTGTTCTGTATCGATGGTTTATCATATAAACAAAAATATTTTGCAGTGCCACTACTGCGGATTTGTTAAAGAAGTCCCTAAAGCCTGCACCCACTGCGGTTCGCTCGCACTAAAATATTTCGGTACAGGTACCGAACGGGTGGAAGACGAAGTTGAGTATTATTTTTCCGGTGCGAGAATAAAACGAATCGATTCGGATGCAATTTCGCGAAAGGCAAGCTTAAGCAATATTCTGTTGGAATTTCAAAAAGGTGAAACCGATATCTTAGTCGGCACACAGATGGTCTCAAAAGGATTAGATTTTTCAAGAGTAACATTAGTGGGAGTTATATCAGCCGAGACAAATTTATGGCTGCCTGATTTCCGTGCAGATGAAAGAACATTTCAGCTTTTAACACAAGTTTCCGGTCGTGCCGGCAGAAGCAAGGTAGAAGGCGAGGTTATAATTCAAACTCAAAACGAGCGAAGATTTGCACTTCAAAAAGTATTGAAGAACGATTACTACGGTTTTTATGAAAAAGAAATAATCGATAGAGAGAAGATGGGATTCCCGCCCTTTTCCAGGTTATGCTTGATTGAAACAAAAGACCTCGATATAAAGAAAGCCGAAGGTGCAATAAATGATTTTTATAAAGAGCTAATGCCTTATAAGAACAGGCTTAAAATAACTCCGCCCTCTGCAGCCATTTTAGCCCGCTTAAAAGGATTTTACAGGTTTCACATTTTAATCAAAAGCTTAAAGAAGAATGATCCGGGAGGAAAAATATTGAATCATGCCGTTCTCGATGCATTCACTAATTTTAACCGTAAGTCACGCTTTAGGGATGTGAAATTATTCTACGACGTTGACCCGCAGAATATTGCGTGAGAGGGGGTGTCCAATCACAGGTCCTCCCAAGACCCTCCGGACCTGGGAAAGGACTCCTACGGGGGAATAATGTCCGTTGGACAATATTCCAAACGTTATGCATCAGGTAGGTTATTAATATAAAATAATTGTATTAAGCATTAACTCCAATACGATTTTATACGATTATTTTTTTAG
>CAZTDB010000141.1:0-6355 GCA_964612385.1 uncultured Ignavibacteriaceae bacterium | reverse complement strand
TGGCTTTCCAGCATGCAAATTCGCAGCAAAGAAATTATACTCCTCCGCCAATGATGTTCGACGTTGGGAACTTTTCAATGAGCATGAATAAATTGATGGGCGACGGCGGGCTGCAATCTCAATTTAGCTGGAATTTAACCGGTGACAACAGACAAAACACTGAAATTTTTTATTGGCCTCAGGATCAATGGCAGTCAAACATATTATATCAAATCTTTAATCCTCTCGTTTTAGATGATAATGGTATAATGAACGAAGACAGCCTAATCAGACCAATGTATACCCGGGGAGACGCATTAACTAATTTTGGATTTACCGATTGGGCTTTTGAAGTACGGCGCTACCGCCCGCCGCATATTGTGGTTGATGGAATTCCTCTTACACCGCCTTACTTGTGGTATGAAGATAGAAATTTAAAATCCGATATTAAAATTGAATTTGAGGATGTGCTGCCTCAGTTCGGAATAAGAAGTCATGTAGAAGTTTATGGTTTTAGCAATCCAAATCATGCCGATTATTTCATCTGGAAAGCAACGCATAAATTCACGGGTGAAATAAAGCTTCCTCGCAATGCCTCATCAGCTAAAGATACGCTCCCCGATCAAACTATAAGGTTTTGGTGGCCTATTGCTTTTAGTTTCGGTCCGTCGAAAGCCGGCGAACGTGCAACACTTGGAACCTTTGGTTATGAAGGGGAAGACGATTTAGATAGTTGGTTCAAACGTAAATCAGAGCTTGTCAATTCCAATTCACGCGATACTCTTTATGTAGCATATTACTGGGATTCGGACAGCCCCACTGCACAATCTTATGCTAACGGCTCAACTGACGATACAGGTGACCCGGATAGAAATACAGGATTCTTACACTCAGTTCAAATTCCTGGTTATGCACTATTGTATGCTGATAAATCTGTATCTGAAAAAGTGGATGATCCAAATCAACCTTACTCATTACCGCATGCTACCATTGTTCAAGACTTATGGGGAAGACGCGACGTTGGACTAAGATTAACTTATAGAGGTGATGACGCCCGCGGACGTTTTCCGTTAGATGCCATCACCGAAGGATTTGCAACATCACCCCAAAAAGGACCGATGCGATTCGTCACTGTTGGTCCTTACGAGCTTACAAAAAACAAAGCTCAAAACAGATATGATTCACTTACATTTGTTTATGCTGTTGGTGTGGGCGGATTGGACAGAAAAACTGCCGACTCTATTGGTCAGCTTTGGTTCAACAATCAAATAACCGACGCAGAAAAAAATGAGTGGGTGATGAAAGGAAAGGATTCTCTTTGGGAGAAAATCGATCGGGCATATTGGGCATGGGATAGATTAAACCGCGGCTTATCAATACCTTCACCGCCGCCGCCGCCTGATGTTGAAGTTCTTTCCGGACCGGATCAAATTACAGTTAACTGGTCTTATCCCGATCCTTCTTATTATCTCGACCCTGAGACAAATGTTGATGATTGGTACGCATGGCGGGTTTATAGAAAGCAAGGAGCTTTGCTGGTAAGAGATCCGCTTGATCAAAACAGCGGTGCTGACTGGATACTTGTTCATGAGACAACTCAAAATTCTGAACAAAGTTATGTGGATAAAAATGTAACCCGGGGAGTGGATTATTATTACGCAGTCACTGCGGTAGATAACGGCTCACAAAATTTAACAGGACTTTTCCCGGGTCAAAAACTAGAAAGTTCACGCTACGCAACGAGGTCACAATTGCCTGCAGTAGCATTTAAACCGGGGTTAAATGAATCCGGGAAAGTGCGGGTTGTTCCGAATCCTGCAACATCTGCAGCAGGTAAAGGTCTTGTTTCCGGCACACCGGATAAAATTTCTTTCTTTAATCTTCCTGTTAAATGTATTTTGCGAATTTTTACTGAAACGGGAGACCTGGTTACAACCATAGAGCATTACGGTACCGCCGATCATGAGTGGAACCAAAGAACCGATCAGAACCAATATGTAAGCAGCGGTATTTACATTCTTGCCGTAACCGATGCGGAAACTATTGACGGCAAACCGCTGGAAAATCAGTTTGTAAAATTTATTATAGTTCGATAGAGAGGAGATGCTGTTATGAATTGTAATCTATCGTACTTATCGGAGGTAAAAATGAGACCCGTATTAAATTATCTTTTGCTGCTTTTGTTATTAGTTGTTTGCTCTTCTTCATCAAAGGCACAATTTGAAAAGAAAGCCCAGGTTGGTTTCAGATTTTTAGAGAATCCGGTATCTGCCGAAGTGGTAGGAAGAGGCGGTGCGGGAGTTACAACAACTTTCACATCGAACGGAATTTTTTGGAATCCTGCCTTGCTTGCATTCGTTGATCACGATGTTGACGTTAGCTTGAATCATACCAGAGGAATTGCAGATATAAACTATAATGCAATTGCGGCTTCTTTTAACCTGTTCAACTACGGCGTCATCGGATTAAGTCTGCTCGCAATGGATTACGGTACGTTTTATACAACCGTAAGAGCAGCTAACGAGCAAGGCTACATTGAAACGGGAGAATTTTCACCTACAGCATTAGCAGTGGGAGTTTCATTTTCTCAACAGGTCTCCAATAGATTCTCATACGGTGTGCATATAAAATATGTAAGACAAAATCTTGGTGAAGCATGGATTTCTACAGCCGGAGATTCACTAAGCGATCCTAATTTATCTTTAATAAAAAAAGAATATAAGCAGGGTGTGCTTGCTTTGGATGTCGGAGCTTACTACGACTTCCTTTACAATGGAATAAAATTCGGCGCTTCATTTCAAAATATTTCAAAAGAGCTTAAATACGAAAACGAAGCATTCCCCCTTCCATTTGCCATCAGCTTTGGAGTAACCGTTGAACCATTGCTGTTTATGTACGATAAAGATCCGCTGCATTCATTTTTGTTGAGTTTCGAGTCACGGCATCCACGTGATTTTGGTGAGAAAGTAAAATTTGGCGGTGAGTATCAATACTCGGATTTCTTAAGAATCAGATTTGGATATGTCTTAAACTATGATGAACGAAACTGGTCTGCCGGAATTGGCTTTAAGCAGGAAGTTTCCGGAATACCTTTACGTGTGGATTATGCATTTCAGCCGTTCGGGATTTTAGGAGATATTCATTATCTGTCGTTAGGTGTAAGGTATTAACTCACCTTACGCACATAAATTAAACTCTCAAATGAGTCCTTCGGACAACCCCCCAACCCCCTTCTCTTGGTAAGAGAAGGGGGAGAGGGGGATGAGTTTTTCATATAAACGAAAATTTCTGCCTAACGTGAGTTATTAATTGTAGATACTATCAGCTAGAGTGGTCGTTCAATTAGTATTCTTGATAATATTTTTAATTATTGAGGTTAAGATTTTTGTTCACGAGATATAAGTTAGTATTCTTTTAAATGGCTTTTTAATCTGCCTCCTCAAAATCTAAACGCTGTAGTCCGCAGGGAAATTATTTTTCCTGCGGACGTTATTTATTAACAAATTCGTTTCGTAATTTTTATCAAAGCAAAAATAATTTGGATGGATGTATGAAATTTTATCTGCTCTTCTTCTTACTCAGCCTTGTTACCTCTTTACAAGCACAAGAAAGCTGGATAAGAATAAACCAGCTTGGGTATCTCTGCGATGATATTAAAGTGGCGGTCTTAGTAAGTAAAGACGATGTTAGTATCTCATCTTTCGAGTTGGTTGATGAAAAAACGAGCAAGCAAGTGTGGACCGGAAATAAAGCAGCCGCTTTCGGCTCTTACGGTGCATTCAAGAATACTTTTAGATTAGACTTTTCAAGCTTTACAGAGGAAGGCAGCTATTTCATACGTGCCGAACATGTTACATCTCCCGTTTTTAAAATTTCGAACGACATTTATAATGGAAGTGCAGATTATATTTTGAAGTACATGCGTCAGCAGCGATGCGGCTATAATCCGTTCCTAAAAGATTCGTGTCATACACACGATGGTTTTATAGTTGACCATCCTACAAGAAGCGGAGAATATATTGACGTAAAAGGCGGCTGGCATGACGCTACCGATTATTTACAATACTTAACAACCTCTGCAAATGCTGTTTATCAAATGCTGTTTGCTTATTCGGAAAATCCGGATTCGTTCGGCGATGAATATGATGCTAATGGAAATCCGGGCTCAAATGGAATCCCCGATATATTGGATGAAGCTAAGTGGGGATTAGACTGGCTGGTTAAAATGAATCCTGAATACGGAGTGATGTTCAATCAAATTGCTGACGATAGAGACCATGCGGGATTCCGGCTTCCGAATAAAGACTCGGTAAGTTACGGAAAAGGACTCGAACGCCCGGCTTATTTTGTAACAGGGAAGCAGCAAGGTTTATCAAAATATAAAAATCGAAGTACTGGAGTTTCTTCTTCTGCAGCTAAATTTGCTTCGGCTTTTGCCTTCGGTACAATGTCATTAAAAGATTTTTATCCTGATTTTTCCGAAGTGATAAAAAAGAAAGCAAAAGAAGCTTACGATTTTGCCAAATCCGATTTGGGTGTTAACCAAACAGCATCATTCAAATCTCCTTATTTTTATGAAGAAGATAATTACGTCGATGACTTGCAGCTTGCGGCTGTACAGTTATACAGAACACTTAATGAAGATGCTTATTTATACGAAAGTGCCGAATGGGGAAAGGTTGAGCCTGTTACTCCATGGATGGGCGCGGATAGTGCGAGGCATTATCAATGGTATCCCTTTATTAATCTTGGTCATTATTATTTGGCGATCGATCCCGATACAAATATTTCAAAACAATTTATTAATTATATGTGGCAGGGTTTGAACCGGATTTATCAACGAGGTAAGGATAATCCATTTTTAATCGGCATCCCTTTTATCTGGTGTTCAAATAATCTTGTTGCTGCGGCAATTACACAGGCTCATCTTTATCGAAAGACTACCGGCGACGATAAATTTGCTGAGATGGAAGCTGCTTTAAGAGATTGGCTTTTTGGCTGTAATCCATGGGGCACTAGCATGATTGTAGGTTTCCCCGAAGATGCCGATTATCCCTCCGATCCTCATTCGTCATTATGGGTGAGGGAAGGTTATCTAACTTACGGCGGGCTGGTAGACGGACCTATTTATGCATCAATATTTAATTACCTGCAGGGATTAACTCTAGTTAGGGAGGACCCGTATGCACAATTTCAATCGCCCGAACATGTTTATCATGACGATTACGGAGATTACTCCACAAACGAACCTACGATGGATGGAACCGCCAGCCTTTCATATTATCTTTCTGCAAAACAAAAAGAAGGATTGACTGCAAAGCAATTAAAATGAAGCGCTTCAATATTTACTCTGCTATATGAAAGAACACACAACCCCTGCCGCTGCTGTCACCGGCGGCAGAATATTATCGATTGATATCTTTAGAGGACTAACAATCTTTGCAATGATTTTTGTAAATGATTTGGCATCTATCAAAAACATTCCTTTGTGGATGCAGCACATGCCTGCCGATGCAGATGGAATGACTTTCGTTGATGTTGTGTTTCCGGCATTTTTATTCATCGTCGGGATGGCAATTCCTTTCGCAATAAATAGAAGACTTGAAAAAGATACAAGTATGCTTAAGTTATTCAAGCATATTATTATTAGAACAGCAGGGCTGTTAGTTCTCGGTTTTTACATGGTTAACATAGGAAGTTTAAATGCCGAAGCCACAGGAATGAGCCGCTCATTATGGATGCTTCTTCTATTCATATTTGCAATTCTTGTTTGGAATTCTTATCCGGATGGCAGCATTACAAAAAGAAATCTGTTCATCAGTTTCCGCATTTTAGGAATTGCCGGGTTGATTTCCTTAGCCGTAATGTATCGCGGCAGTGCAGCCGAAAATTTAACCTGGATGAAAACAAGCTGGTGGGGCATACTCGGTTTGATTGGGTGGGCGTATCTTGCCTCGGTAATAGTTTATATTATCTTTAAAAATAATACGGCAGGTATTGCGGGTGCGCTTGCTCTATTCATACTTTCATTTATAGGTGAAAAAACAGGTGCGCTGGATTTTCTCAATTTCATAAATGAATATCTAAAACCCGGTTCAATGCTTGGTGCACATGCATCTATAACCACCGCGGGAATTTTAACTGCCCTGATTTTCTTCGATAAAAATATTTCTTCGTTCCGGCACCGATTTATCAACGTCCTTGTTTTTGCTTTGATTTTATTTGCCGCAGGTTACCTGCTGCGACCGCTTTGCGGAATCTCAAAAATTTATGCAACGCCAACATGGTGTTTGTACTGCTCGGCTATTTGTGTTCTGACTTTTTGCTTCCTTTATTGGATTCTCGATGCAAAAAAAATTATGTCATGGGCAAATTT
>CAZTDB010000140.1:0-6364 GCA_964612385.1 uncultured Ignavibacteriaceae bacterium | reverse complement strand
ATTCATGAGGCGTATCTAAAAAGGTCTTATTTGAAAATTTTATATTCGTATATTCTTAATAATCGAAACATTTTCTTGATGAAAATGCCTTTTTAGAGAAGACTCATTCATTCAGTTTTACTTTCAACTCTACCTCAGGCAGGGAATAAAAAATGTTATGGACGGATATGGTTTAAAAGACACTTTGTATAGAATTATATTTATTAAACTCTATTGAGAATATCAAAACCCTTTATTAACTTGAAAGTAAAGTAAAATAATGTATGTAGAAAAGATGTTACTTCTTAACTATTGATAGCCGTTACAAGCCAATCATTCAATAAAAAAATAATCTGCAAAATGAAAACAATAATGAAACAAATTCAAAAGTTGAACGGATATCCGGTTTTAATTGCTTTATTGACTGCCGGTCTATTAGGAATAAATTGTTCTGAGATAGTTGCTCCGGCAGATACGACTCCACCCGAAACTCCGAGAAATTTTACACTTTTAGGCGGCGGTGATGGACAAGCCTTTCTTAGATGGACAGCAAACACCGAACTGGATTTGGATTCTTACAGGATTTATCGTTCAGTTAACAGCCTATCCACTTTTAAGTTAATTGCTTCCACAAAACAAACTGAATATGTTGATAGATTCTTAGATTACGACTCAACTTATTACTACTATATAACTGCTATCGATAGAAGCGGAAATGAAAGTCCTCCGAGTTCAATAATTGATGTGCAGCCTTTAAATGTTTCCGCTCCGCAGCCGCCAAAAAATGTAGTTGTCTCCGGATATAATAATCCCTCCATCAATTCAATCGAAATAAGAATAAGCTGGACACCGCCGGACATAGGCGATCTTAAAAACTATTATATCTACAGAGGAAACGATTCGGATTTTGTGGTGAATAGTTCTTCCTTCATAGATTCAACTAATATTGGAATTTATGTTGATAAAAATGTTCAAGTCAATTCAAAGTATCATTATAAAATTGTAGCGATAGATAAAGGATTTAAAATCAGCCTTCCAAGTAAATCAAACGGTGATATGGTTTTGGGGAATCCGCAGATAATAAGCCCGGCAAATTTAAGCCGGTTCACCGAGCCGCGAATATTTAAATGGACTGAAGTTGAAAATGCGGTTTCATACAAAGTATTCATTGGAAGAGGACCCTTATCGGATGTCATTTGGTCTTCTTTAAAAACCAAGAATACTGAAATAATTTACACGGGTCCTAATTTGCAATCATCTCAAATTTATTATTGCTGGATAACCGCATTCAGCAAGGATAAAATTATTCTTGAGAATCAAATCGAAATAGAAGCCGAAATTAATTCTTATAGTTTAATAAACAGTTTTTTTAGTGAATAAAATTATTTTTTAAGGAGATTAATGATGTATTCCAGAGTGATAATCCAAATATCTCTTCTTATAGTGATGTTTAATTTGGCATTACTTGCACAGCAAGTAAGCGTTGTGTTAAAGAATAGTAAAGTGGTGGTCGGGCAGTTGATTGAAGAAAATCCCGATCATGTAATTTTACATAACGATCTTGGACAAATAATCGTAAAGAGAGAAAACATTAGCTCAATTAACTACGATACTTTTATTAAGATGGAATCATCATTAAATGCGATGAGTGATGCGAAGTTAAAAAAGGATTCACTTCAGTACGGAAGTAAGTTCGTTCTCAACGACAGGGTAGTAGTACATTTGAGAAACGGAAATGTGGCAGCCGGATTGCTGTTGGCTAAAAGTTTGGATATGATTATGATACAAACTGATATAGGCAGGCTCGTAATTCCTAAAAAAGATATTAGACTGATAGAATACATCTCGAATGAGTATGCCGAGAGGGGAGAGATAGTTATCGTTCATCTTACAAACGGGAATAAGATTGAAGGAAATATTTATTTTGAAGATTCCGATAACCTAACAATTGATTCTAAAATCGGAAGATTGACAATTGATAAGAAAAATTTAAGAAGCATTGAATACACCGGCAAAATTGGTTTAGCCGAAACAGCATTAGTCGATCAATATACTGCGATGGTTGTCGGGAGAACATTAGTTGAACCCCGCCTCGATGAAATATTATTAGGATATGCGCCGGGATTTGGAAACGATTTCAAACCCGGTTATAAGCTTGGTTACATCAGCAGATTTCTATTGAGCGAACATAAAGGTTTTTATCTTAGTGCATTGGGCAGTTTAGGAATAACATATTTCGCTTTGAATAAATCGCAGTTTGAGAACCAGCCCATTCCTATTTCGGCAAGGGGAGGTGCGGTAATCTCAACAATTAGCGGAGGCGGAATGATCAGCGTTTACCCGCAGGAATCTTCTTTCTTCGAATTTAATTTCGCCCCGATGGTTACAACCCATATTGTCTACTCAACATTAGAGAAGAATTATCCATCATTTCCGTCACTCAATTCTAAAGTAACCGAAACTAAAGTTAAGTTTGGCATTGGAACAAAATTCGGGATAGACATTAACCTTGAGAATTTTAAGCTTGGTCTTACTTATGACAAACACTTCATTTTCGGTGAAGAGTCGATTAATTATTTATCGTTAAGCATTGTGAAAAATTTATTCTGAGCAGATGCAATTTAGGATCATCATATTATTTGCTTTTTTATTTAATATTAGTTTTGCTCAACCGGAGTTATCGAGACTCTCGCAGGCGAATAGGATTTTTTTTATTTCCGAAATTTCAGGTCTTACTTCGAATTTAGTTAATCCGGCAGGGTTGGCAGTAAAACCCGATGACGACGGGGTATTGATTACTTATGATTTTATTGACTTTAATGAACAGGGGAACACCTTTGCTTCTTTAAGCATGGGTGATTTTGGCTTTTCTTACCAGGATATCTATCGCTATAACGATATCAGAATTCAAAGCTATTCACTAAATTTATCGATAGGGGGTGAAGTATTATCAATAGGAACTGCAAATAAATTGATGTCGATTGGCTATTCAAAAAGTGATAAGCAATTCTTTAATATTGATATCGGATTGATTTTTCGTCCTGCCGAGTCAATTAATCTTTCTTTTATTGCCAGAAATCTTGGTGAACCTGCTGTTAATAGTTTAGACTTTGTAAGGAACTATACACTCGGGGCAGGTATTTCTTTGTTTAATGAATTCTTGCAGCTCTATACTGAAATTGATATTAAAGAGAAAACCAGAGTTAGCAGTAATTTGACCGGAATTGCCGGTATTGTTTTAAGTCCAATTAATTTTCTTGAATTGCGATTAGGTGTTTATAAATCGCCGCTAAAAAATTATGAAGGTTTACTTGCCTTTAGCTTTCTAATTGAAAAAAGTTTTAGGTTATTGGCATCAACACGGTTTAATGAAGAGAAAGAGCGAACGAGATATTCGTTAATGATTGTTTTGCCGCTGCAAACTGTAAGTTTTTAGTTACAGGTCTGTATATGTATAAATAAGTAGTTAAATAATAATTGAGAATATAAGATGGCAGAAAAAACAAAGCTTTGGTACCTCGAAAATTTTAATTTATTCAGCGGGTTAGATGATGATAACATGATGGAGTTGAATCGTTTAATAACCGATCGTCAAACAAATCGCGATGAACCAATATACTTTGCAAATGAGCCTTCGAGAAATATTTATTTTCTTAAAACAGGCAGGGTAAAACTTACAAAATATTTATCGGACGGGAGTGAAAAAATAATTGCTCTAATCAATCCAGGAGAAATTTTTGGTGAGATGGCTTATTTGATTGAAGGGGACAGAACTGATTATGCAGTGACCGTTGAGCCCTCTTTAATCTGTGCAATAAATAAAAACGATCTTGCTTCCTTCATCGAAAAAAATCCATCGCTTAACTTGAAACTAACAAAAATATTGGGACTCAGACTGCGTAGTTTTTCAGAACGCATTGAGGATCTGATATTCAAAGATGCCGATCAGCGCGTTACATCATTTATTTTGAGATACGCCGAAAAGAACGGCAAGAAAATCGGCGATCAGATATTTGTGAAACCATTTCTTAAGCACCAAAGCATTGGGGAACTTACCGCCTGCTCACGCCAAACCGTAAATTATATTTTAACCGATTTGAGAGCGAAAGGAATAATTGATTTTGACAGAAGCAAGTTAATCATAAATAAAATTGATGAATTAAAGAGGCTTGTTTCTTGAACATTGTCATGAATCTGACAGACGAATTGTTATAGTGTTGTTAAGTTTGTAATAAAAAGCATAATGACCCTGACGTTAATTATATCGGATAATTGTAAGGCTTGCGATAGGGCGAAAGAACTTCTGCATAAAATAAATCTATATAAACCTAAAGTTATTGTCGAAATCATTCACATTAATTCATATTCGGCTAAGAGTATTTTTATAACACCGGCATTGCTGATAAATAATAAATTGTTTTCATACGGTGATATTGACGAAAAAAAATTACAATTAAGTATAAGCTGAGGTTTCAGTGCCATTTATTAAAGTAATAGATGAAGAGAGGGCAGAGGGGAAGTTAAAATCACTTTACGGGAAGATTATTAAATCCCGCGGCAAACTTCCAAACATTATGAAAATACACAGCTTGCTGCCCGATACAATGATAAAGCACTTAGAATTATACACATCACTAATGTTCAGCAAAAACAATCTTAGCAGAGAAGAAAAGGAAATTCTTGCCGTAATAGTTTCAAAGGTGAATAATTGTGATTACTGCGTTGATCATCACGCTGAAGCTCTTAATCATTATTGGAAAAATTCAGAACGGCTCAATAATTTTATTTCAACCAATGATGATCCGAATTTTTCGGATAAATTCAGGCTGACAATTGATCATGCTTCAAAACTTACTACTGATCCCTCCAAAATCTCGAAAGAAGATATTGATAAATTAAAAAAATCCGGTTGGACTGATGAAGATATTCTTTCTATAAATCTTATTGTCAGTTACTTCAATTTTGTTAACAGAATTGCACTCGGACTCGGAGTTGAATTTACTGAAGAGGAGATAAGGGGATATAAATATTAATTTTCGTCGTCTTTATAGATTGATTTTAGTACTCGAAAGTATTTCGAATTCTCTATCCTCAAACGGCTCCCTAAAGTTTTTATTAACGTAATCGGTAATCCATTTGTCGCGTTCGTCATAAAGCTTGTTTATTTCTTCACGATAAGCCCTGAAGATATAATTAACAAACTCCACAACGCGGCTGTCTTTGAATAAAGAAGGATCAACAAAAAAGTTTTTAGTTATTTTTTTTAGCACGTCTGCTTTAACATACTTATCTCCGGTAACCCAGCGGTTTACAGTTGCCAGGGCTATCGGTTCACCTTTTTTGTCCATTGAAATTAATACGAGATGAATGAGATTACCGTTCTCGTCAGAAGCAAAGGTATGAAAATGCCCGTATTCATTTTTTCGATGAGCATGGAAAAATAACTGGAAACCGGTTTGTTCATCTTTAATGCCGTCATCATAGGGATAATGGGTATAAGGATCGAAAACATATTTCTTTCCGTTCATTACCTTTTTAACAAGATTTGATCCTTCATTCTTAAGTTCAATTATAATTGAAACTATTCTTTCTTTGAAATTACTCCCGGCTTCAATAAACTTATTTATCAATTTGGCGGCTTCAATTTTGGCTGAGGCGAAAAAGCCTATTGAAATAATAAAACTCGCTTTTAAGAATCGTCTTCTTTCCATTTTTTCTTTTCAACTATTTGGTTCAAGTGCGGAAGCACAAATATTAACTTCCGCACATTAGGATTTTTATTTCTTCTTTGGTGCACATGGATTACAAGGATTCTCTTTCTTCTTATCCTGTTTCATTGCGCATGGATTACAAGGGTTATTCTTCATTTCGTTTTGCTTCACTGAGCAAGGAGTACATTTCCCGGCGGATTTTTCAGGTCCGCAAGCGCTGCATGGGTTTTCGCTGCCATTTGCATCACTTGCAACAAAACTCACAGTAATTGTAACGGTTTCGTTCACTCTGCCGACTATCATCGAGGGAATTTGAATTCCGTAATTAGTTAATTCGATGCTAAAATCTGCATTAGCTGCCAATAAATTGCCCGGTGCTTTAGCTTTTGTTTTTTCGCTTTCCTTGAAATACGTGAGTACGACAGGCACCTCGACATCTTTTGTAATTCCATGAACTGAAAATTTTCCGGTTAATGTTGCACTAATTTTTTCGCCATTATTTAATTTCTTCGATGAAGGATTTTTAATTCCCGTTAACTGAAATTCGGCATAAGGAAATTTTTCAGCATTCAGCCACATTTGGCTGCGAAGATGTTCATCTCTTAAATCAATACCGGTTTTTATATTAGTAATAGGTACCTTTACTTTTCCCATAGGCTTTTGGGTAATATCAT
>CAZTDB010000139.1:0-6379 GCA_964612385.1 uncultured Ignavibacteriaceae bacterium | reverse complement strand
TTTGCTTAGTTCAGGAAATTGTGCTTTCATTACAAGATCAACAATGGTAACGAAAGTAGCAATTATCACTATGAAGGAAGCAATTCTAACCTGATTTGGAAATAATTTCCTGATAGTTGAAACTAAAAGACTTGCACAGACCAGCACAAATGTAGTAGCCAGCCCCATCGCAATTCCATTTATAGCGGAGACTGTTACAGCAAGAGTAGGACACATTCCCAACACTTGCTTGAATATTGGATTGATTTCCCACAGCCCCTTTAAAAATTCCTTCGACAGCGTTACCTGTTTTTTCATTTGCTGCCTCTGCCTTTATCCAACTTTTTCAACCGTTCTATTCCCGTATTGATAATTGCAACTACTGCATTAGAAGAAATTGTTGCACCGGTTATTGCCTGGATTTCATTCGGTTTATCGGGCGCAATTCCTTTAACCCAATTAATCTGAGGTGAAACAGATAAATTCTTAAATTGTGAAGTAAAAGGCTCTTCGGTTACTTTTGTACCAAGACCGGGAGTTTCAACCTGCTCTAAAATTTCGATAGCGGTTATTTTATTTAAGTCTTCGCTTACGCCTGCCATTAATCTTATCTTACCCTGAAAACCATTACCTTCATAAACTAAAGAGTAACCAATAAAGTTGTTCTGTTCGTCGAAAACTATGTAAGCTTCAAACGCTGCTTCTTTGAGGCGCTCATATTTTTTCCCATCAGGCTGAACAAGAAATATTGCTTTTTCGGTGGCGGCTTTTTTATTGGCTTCAATATAAGGCAAAGCCCATTCATTAATTTTTGATAAGATCCCGCCTGAAAAAATTCCGATTATGCTTAACGTAAGTATCATCCGGATAACTTTTTTCATTTTACACCGCTATGTTTAGTTCCGAAAACAGCGGGCTGCATAAAGCGGTTAATCAGAGGAACAAGAGCGTTCATAAACAATATGGAATACATTACTCCCTCGGGTAAACCGCCGTATAATCTTATCACTACGAGTATTAATGAAATTCCCAATCCGAAAATCCACATTCCTTTTGATGTAATTGGTGAAGTAACCCAATCGGTTGCCATGAACATTGCTCCAAAGAGAAATCCTCCTGTAAAAATGTGAAAAAGAGGTGACGGATTTACAGCAGGATTAATTAAATGAAATACTCCGCCGAATATTATTATCCCAATTATCATTGAAACCGGAATTTGCCAATTCACTATTCTAAGGGCTATTAGGAAAATTCCTCCTGCTAAAATTGCCAATGCGGAAGTTTCACCTAATGAACCACCGATATTTCCAAAGAACAAGGGACCGAGATCGGTTGAGATATGATCAAACTTAAGTGCCGCTAATGGTGTGGCCGAGGTTACCGTATCAACGGCTAAATGTGGTTTACTCCATGTAGTAATCTGAACAGGAAAAGCAGCCTGAAGAAATGCTCTTCCGACAAGAGCGGGGTTGAAAATATTATATCCCAAGCCGCCGAAAATTTGTTTTCCCAAACCAATAGCCGCCACCGATCCGATTGCGGTTGCCGAAAGAGAAAAATTGGGCGGAAGAGTTAATGCTAATAATAATCCTGTAAGCATTGCACTTCCATCTAAAATAGTCGGCTGTTTTTTTCGCAGCGTTTGAATTATATTCTCAGTAGCTGCGGCAGACAAAACTGCAACAACAATTATTAAAAGTTGATACAAGCCAAAAAAAAGTAATGCTGTAAAAACAGAAGGCATTAACGCCGCAGCAACAAACCACATAACCTTCCGGGTTGACCAGTTGGAATGCAAATGAGGCGATGTCGTTAAATCAAATCTTATCTGTTTATTTTCTTCAGAAGCTATTGCAGTCATATTGTATTATTAAATCCCGGTCTAAAATCTCCAAATGAAAAACTTTGGTTTGCTTTTAATGTATGAGGCGTATCTAAAAAGGTCTTATTCGGAAATTTTGTATTCGAATATTCTTAATAATCGAAACATTCCCTCAATGAAAATACCTTTTTAGAGAAGACTCATGTATTACTCACAAAAAAATTAATTTTCAGAAGCTGCTCTCTCTTTTTGAAGCTGAAAGACATTCTGCTTGCCTAATCGTATCCACTGAACCAACGGAATATTCGAGGGGCATGTGTAAGCACACGTCCCGCATTCCATGCAAACAGTAATGCCAAGCATTTCAGCATCTTCATATCGTTTTAGTTGAGTTAATCTTACCAGCCGTGTCGGCAGTAAATTTAATGGACAGACCTGTACACACTTTCCGCATCTTACGCATGTAGTTTCATGCTTGATTTCAACTTCATCCTTCGTTAGAACAAGAATTCCGGAAGTTGCTTTTTGAACAGGTGAATTTAGTTCATACTGTGCTGTTCCCATCATAGGACCGCCGACAATAATTTTTTCAGCATTCTCCGTTAAGCTGCCGCAAAAATCAATAACATCTTTAATTGGGGTTCCGACAGGAACGATGAGGTTTTTAGGTTTTCTTATTCCTTTTCCGCTGACGGTTACTGCCGCGGTAATTGAAGGCTCGCCTTTGGTTACGGCATCATAAATTGCTGCTGCTGTTCCAATATTCTGAATTAAAGCACCAACATCCATTGGAAGTTTTCCCGGCGGCACTTCACGTCCGGTAACAGCTTTGATTAACATTTTCTCAGCACCTTGAGGATATTTTGTTTTGACCACAACTACAGATATATCCTTTTCGTTGCGCACGTAACTTTTCATCTTCTCAATAGCAGCCGGTTTGTTATCTTCAATTCCAATTATACCTTTTTGAACGCCTAAAGCCTTTAAGATTAATTTAAGTCCACCGATAACTGCTTCGGGTTTCTCAATCATAAAGCGGTAATCGCGGGTTAGATAAGGTTCGCATTCACAGCCATTAAGGATTACAAATTCTATCGGCTTATCTGGAGGCGGAGTTAACTTAACAGAAGTTGGAAAAGCGGCACCGCCCTGTCCTACAATTCCTGCCTCGGCAACGCGCTTTCTGATTTCTTCCGGCGTTATAGTTTCGGGGTTCATCGGCGACATGAATGCGGCTTCGATTTGTCCGTTTGTATTTATAATAATAGTATCCTTCGGAAATCCGCTGCTGGTAACCTGCTTGCCTAAGTTAGCCACCGTTCCGCATACCGGACTGTGAATGGGTGCCGAGATAAAACCATCTGCATGTGCAACCAACATTCCGGTTGTTACTGTTGATCCTTTTTTTACAACCGGCACCGCCTGTCTGCCTAAATGTTGTGTTAAAGGAAGAAGTATTTGCGGTGGAGCCGGCATTTTTTCGAATGCCGAATCCTCGGTTAATTCTTTATATTCAGGCGGGTGAATCCCCCCTCGAAATGTTCTTATATTCAATCTTTATCTTCTCGTTTAGTAATTCAACAAACAGAAATTTACTTAGCGCACTTACTTAAACAGAAAACGTGCCAGCCTTTAATAATAAGAGAAAGCGGATTATGACAAAAATTTAAGCGATATTACAGCATTATCGCATGAATAATTAACAACCGGAAACTATTTTTTCATGCATGAGAATGATTCTTAAGCATTATTGAAAAAAAGCCTTTTTAATATTATATCGATCACTAAATTTTTTAAGATTACGATTAATTTTGTACAGATAATAAAAGGAGGTTTATCATGAAAGCTGTTATAATACTTTTGTCATTCACAATTTTTTCTCTTGCCTTTGGTCAAAATATCAACACTTCAAAAATTATCGATCTTTCTTATCCTTACGATGAGCATACTATTTTTTGGCCTACGGAAGCGGGATTCAAATTAGAAGTTCAATTTAACGGGATGACCGAAAAAGGGTATCACTACAGTGCAAATAAATTTTGTACAGCCGAGCATGGCGGAACACATCTCGATGCCCCAATTCATTTTTTTGAAAGCGGCTTACCGGTTGATCAAATACCGCTTGAAAAATTAATCGGCTCGGCGGCCGTGATTGATGTCTCGCAGAAATGTGAAGCCGACCGGGATTATTTAATAAACATTGATGATTTTTTAAGCTGGGAAAAAATTAACGGAGAATTGAACGAAGGGATAATTGTTTTGCTTAAAACCGGATTTGGCAAGTTTTGGCCAGACAGAGAAAAATATATGGGTACAGCAGAACGCGGCAGCGAAGCGGTTGCTAAACTTCATTTTCCCGGGCTGCATCCCGATGCGGCTAAATGGCTGAGTAAAGTTCGTAAAATAAAGGCAATCGGAATCGATACTCCAAGCATCGACTATGGACAATCAACACATTTCGAAACTCATATTATCCTTGGTGAGAATTCTATTCCCATCATGGAAAACGTTGCAAATTTGGATTTACTGCCCGAAAAGAATTTCGATTTAATAGCACTGCCGATGAAAATTAAAGGCGGAAGCGGAGGACCGACTAGGATTGTTGCGCTGGTGTATGAGTAATGTTTTATACATAACATTATGTTGAAGGTATAAGCACAATAGTATTGGTAATTATAGAGTTTTATTCAGTAATTTGACGTTCAATTAAAAAAAGGAACGGTAGATTACGGTCATTAGTGAGATAAAAAATCTAAGTTAAGAAAGAATAAAATCTCATGAGTACATTTATCTAACCAGATAACCCTGATGCAACGTATCGTAAATGTTTTCAATTTTTAAAATGATACTTATTAAAAGTATCTATTCCCAATATTCAACACTGTTCGAACGAATTGCGAACAATGCAAAAACTCCTTCTCTGCTATCATTAATATATTTAATGATTATACTATTTATAGGTTTGATATATCACGATGTAGGGAGTTATAAGGTGGGATCGGAGAACGATTTTTTTGGAACTTATATTCCTCATGCTAAAGAGATCTTGAAGGGTAACTTTCCGATAGATGATTATCGAGGTCCGTTATATATTATTTTACTGGCAATTTTAGGATTTGCAATTGGAAATTTCCTATCTGCAGGAATAGTAATCTCAACCATTTCAGCTTCAGCAGCGCTCTATTTTATTTACAAAATATTACTAAAATTAATCAATCCTATTGCGGCACTCGTGATTATTTTATTTACAGCGTTTAATCATACGTTTGTTGAGTATACTTATGGCGCAGGAACGGATATGTTATTCAATGCATCACTGACCGCGTTGCTATATGTATTGATTAAAAATGAAAATAAAACATGGAGTAAAGTAATAAAGATTGCAATTATTTCATCAATAGCATACCTAACTCGATATAATGCCATATTTCTAATATTTGCTGTTCCAGCAGGAATATTTTTAATGAACAAAAACGAGACAGTTAAAAAAAATACTATTATGTCGGTAGGATATGTCCTAATTTTTTTTATTTGCATAATGCCATGGGGAATTTATACACTTATACAAAAGGGGGAAATTCTATATAACAAAAACTACCAAAACATCGCAATCTCAATTGATGCTGAAAGTGGAATTAATTGGGAAAAAGAATATCTTGAAAAAGCGCAAAAATATAGCTCATACAGTGAATTGATAATTAACGAGCCGCTACCATTGCTAAAAACGATCTCGTTGAACCTTTTCTACCATCTCTACTTCGATTTGAAAAATTTAATCGGATGGCATCTTTCAATTTTCTTTCTACCAGGGATATTCGTTTTTATTAAACAAAAATCTCCACCAGTTGAAAAAGTGTTTTTTATTTTCAATATATTTTTCTTCATCGTGCTGCTGCCGGTATATTACTCCGAACGATTTTCTCTGTTCTTAATTCCTGCATTTATAGTAATTATTTATGAAGGAGTAAAAAGAATAACTAATTATTTAAATAATTACTTAAAAGCAAAATGGGTTTTTCAGATAGTAATTATTGGACTTCTATATTGGTCGCTGATAAAGTCGATAGGCTATAACAGCCTTATTATTAAAGGTCCTCCAGATATTCCTGTTATTTCGAAAAGGTTTGAAGAGTTACAACTGCCTTCCGACTCGAAGATGATTGCTTCACGAAAACCCCATATTGCGTATCATCTGAATTTAATTTGGACTGATATACCGGTTAATAGTTCGCTAGAAAAAACAATTAACGAATTGAAAAACAGAAATGTTGATTATCTCTATATCAGTACTATTGAGTGGACGACAAGACCGGCGTTAAGAAATTTATTAGAATCGAAAAAGGAAGTATCCGATCTGGAACCTATAATAATAGCTGCGAATCAGCAAGCTGTTCTTTACAGAATAAAATAATAGTCACCATCCCTCAACTTTTTTATCAGATTCTCTATTATCGTTTAACCGTCTCTTAAACAGCAATAAAATCCTTTTTATCTTTCCATAAAAATAATCAAACCTTCCAAATGCAAATGCATATCCGAGCAGAAGTAAATGATACATCGGAATGATTATAAAAATGT
>CAZTDB010000138.1:0-6396 GCA_964612385.1 uncultured Ignavibacteriaceae bacterium | reverse complement strand
GAATCAGCTTCTTATACTTAAAAGCATAAACACCTGAATTAAATTCATTATTCTCAATTAATTCTCGCTTAGAATAAGAATATTCTTTCCCGTGGAATACCACACGGTATGGCTTGTCATCAGGCAAAGCTTGAATATCTTTATGTTCCAAAATTTCAATAACCTTGCCGGTATCATTGCCCGAGCTGTTTTCATTCACATCAGTCTCCTTAACACGAATTATTCTTCCGTAAAGATTTTCTTTCGGATCGCCTTCGTATATCCCCGTCAGCACCATCATGTCCGAATTGCTCTTAATAAATTGCTTTCTGAATTCCCTCATCGTTTCTGAATTCATAAGACCCATATCACCGGGCAGGACGTAAATAATTCCGTCAAATAGTTTTTTGTTTATTTTTTTTAAAGCAATCTGTACTGCATGACCGGTTCCGTTTTGAAATTCCTGGTATGCAAAAAGTGTTGATTCCCTTTTCCCGATAACTTCAATAACGTCTCTTGCTTTTATTCCTACTACTACAATCAGGTTAATATTCTTAATTCCATCCTTGCATGCATTGTATACTCTTTCCACAGTAGGAATTTCCCAAATCTTATGCAGCATTTTCGAACGCTGGGATTTTATCCGCTTTCCGTGTCCGGCGGCTAAAATTATTGCGGCTTCGTTTACCTTATAATTAAAACCGGTAGAAAATTCTTCGGCTAATTTGTAAATCTCTTTTCCGTTGTCGTTGGATTGCATTTCATTCTCCAGATATAACTTAAACTAAAATTAATGAACCGAGCATTAATTAGAAATTAGATCAGTAATAAAATTCAAATATTAAACTGCATATCGTAAAGTTTCTTATAAAGCCCGTTGGATTCAGCTAACAATTCCCCATGCTTTCCGATTTGAACTATTCTTCCTCTGTCAAGAACTAAAATTCTTGCTGCATTCCTGATTGTGCTTAGCCTATGCGCAATTACAAAGGTAGTTCGGTTAATCATTAATCTTTCAATTGCTTCCTGGACGAGCTGTTCTGACTCACTATCTAAGGCAGATGTTGCTTCATCAAAAATCATTATATCCGGATTTTTAAGGAGCGCACGGGCAATCGAAATCCTCTGCCTTTGACCGCCTGAAAGCTTTAATCCTCTTTCACCGATTACCGTATCGTAACCTTCCGGTAATTCAATTATAAAATTATGGGCATTGGCAGTTTTAGCTGCTTCAATAATTTTATCAAGCGAAAATTCACCCAATCCGTAAGCGATATTATTCTTGATTGATTCATTGAAAAGAATAGTTTCCTGCGTAACGATTCCCATTAATCTTCGGAGGCTCTCGACTTTTATTTGCTTTAAATCTTTGCCGTCAATTAAAATTCGACCTGCCGTTGGATCATAAAAGCGCGGGATAAGATCAACGAGAGTCGATTTACCGCCGCCGCTGGGACCGACTAAAGCAATTATTTCGCCCTTCAATACTTCAAAACTTAAATTATGCAGAACAGGTCCTTCTGCATCTTCGTAATGGAAGGATACGTCATCGAATACAATAGAGTTAAAAAAACCTTTCAACTCAATTGCATCCGGTGCAGACACAATATTCGGTTTTGTATCTATTATTTCGAATATTCTATCGCCGGCGGCGCTCGATTCTTGTATCCGGTTGTTAACGCTGCTAAGCTCTTTTATCGGCGGCATCAATTGAAAAATTGCGAAGAGAAATCCTAAAAATTCGCTTGCCTTTAAAGTTTCACTTTTTAGTACCTGCACACCGCCGTAATAAATTATAACAGCACCTACAATCACGCTTAAAAATTCGGTCAGCGGGGAGGAGGCATTTCTTATTCTTACAATTCGAAGCATCATCTTGAAAAAGTTGTTTGTTTCCTTCATAAATTTTTTATCTTCATAATCTTCCATACCGAAAGCTTTAACTATCTTAACGCCGGAAATCGTCTCCTGTAAAATGCTGGTTATGTCAGCCATCTTTGCTTGAATAACCGAGCTGTGCCGCCGCAGCTTCCCTCCAATCCAGGCAATAATGAACATTGAAAAGGGAAGAATAATTAATGCCATCAATGTTAAGCGCCAGCTAATGCTTACAGCTATTCCAAGAAAAACTAAAATTGTTAAAGGCTCTCTTATTAAATTTAGAAACGCTGCTGAAATACTTGACTGCACTACATTAACGTCGTTGGTAATTCTTGAAATTAAATTTCCAACCCGTTCCATTTTGAAATAACTCATCGGCAGCTTGTGTAAATGTTTATATGCCGCATTCCTTAAATCTTTCATAGTGCCTTGTTCTACATAAGAAAGAAAATAAGCCTGCATGTAGCCGAAAACATTTTTTGCTAAGAAAGCAAATAATACAAGCAGACATATTCTAAACAGTGCATCTATTTTATCGCCGCTGAAAACAAATTGATTAAAGGAATCGGAAATACTTTGTGCTGCTTCTTTAATCCAATCCGGTAAAATGCTTGTAGTTTTATCGATGCTCGATGGAGTAACGGTTTTTTCCATCCTTGCAGATTCTTGAAATAGGGTATCGAGCAGCGGTATGGTAAGATAAACCGATACACCGCTAAGCACTGCAAAAAATATGGTGCATACAACCGAAAGAAGTAAATGCTTCCAGTAAGGTTTAACAAAATTTAATATTCGAAAATAGGTTTTCATTAAATTCCAAATTCAACGGGAAGGGGGATGTTCTTTAATCCCGCACCGCCGGGGATTGCAATTTTATCATGCATTTTCATTTCGAACAGATCAAATATGCTTATTGATGAATTTTCTCCAAATCCGTCGTCGAAAATTAAAAACTTATTAACAACAAAAAAGTTTTTTATTCCTTCACTTTCCCATTTCTTTAAAATCTTTTTTTCCTTTGCTGAATAAATAATTAAAGTTGAGGTATTTACTGCCTGAGCGAAAAAATTGACATTCGAATAATTTTGACTGCCAATGTTGATAACTGCCATCTCACTGTTCATCAACCATTCTATTTTGATAACTCCTTTAGCCCCCGTTGAGATTATTTCTTTTTCATTTCTTTTCAAATCGAACAGATAAATAAAATCATCCTCATCAGCCGGAACAAGGGCAAAGAGACTATCGGGAGATATTGCCACAACTTTTTTCTTTTGAAGACCCGGGTAACCGTCTATTGTTACATCGAATGTTTGAACTTCACTTCGCAGCTCCGTTCCATCAATGTTAAAATAAAACGCCGCTTGATGAACATTAGTTGCGATAGCTCTATCTATAGAATTGATAGTAAGTTTAAAGAGAGAATCCGATTCCCAAGCGGTGAATATTTGTAGTCCGGTTCCTAAATTTTTAATCATCCGAACCGACTCATCAGCTTTATCTATTATATAAAGCCTTGCACGTTCGAAGTAAGGTAATTGGCTTGATTGGCTGAACTTCCGGGCAGTAATAAAAAAAACAGAGCTTTTATCGGGCGAAAAATACAGATCGATTACTCTGTCGTATGGATGACTCCAGAAGAGCGAATGTTTTTTTTCTGCCGCATTATATTTATATAGGGCGTTTTTTTTGTTATACAACCCGGCAAAATAAAAACCGTCAAAGGATTCTTTTAAGATTGAGGTTCGGTCGAAATGATGCAATTCAAGTTCATCATCCGTATTCTTTTCGTCGCACCCAATTAAGGTTAGCATCATAACAAAACAGAATATGACACTGAGCTTATGCACTGTCGTACCCTGCAATTGATAAAAATACATTTAAGATTAATCGAATAAGCATCATAAAATATTTCCACAGCGGACTGTAAATAAACAGCAGCAAAATAATCGAACCGTATAAACCCAAATTTAATAAGCCTGCGGTAATCTTATTAGGAAATAAATCGAACAAAATATGTGAGCCGTCCAATGGCGGAATCGGAAGCAAATTAAAAGCAAACAAAAAAATATTTAAGAACACGCCGTACCAAAAAATATTTACCCAGCGCGAAGGAGTATCATCAATAACATTTGTTAATAAGAAGAATATTACAAAAAAGAAAATGGCTAACATAAAATTGGAAAACGGACCAGCAAAAGAAACCAGCGCATCATCCTTCAACATATTCCTAAAATTGCGTCTATTTATAGGAACAGGTTTTGCCCAGCCGATAAGCGCAAAACCCGAAGCAAAGGCGGCAATAGGCATAATTACTGTACCTATCAAATCAATATGTTTAAATGGATTTAATGTTAATCTGCCTGCATCTTTAGCAGTGCTGTCGCCAAGTCTGAATGCAGAAACTGCATGTGCATACTCATGAACGCCAATTGAAATAAAAAACAATGGCAAAAAAGTTAAAAATGATATTAATCTTTCGCTTATTTGTATCTCTGACAACTCTACCCTCTTGGATGAAATTCCTTATGAACTTGCTTAATGTAATCCCTATCTACGTGCGTATAAATTTGTGTGGTTGAAATATCCGCATGACCAAGCATCTCCTGCACTGCTCTTAAGTCGGCACCGCCCTCAAGCAAATGCGTAGCAAAAGAATGTCTGAAAGTATGCGGATGAACTTCTTTTAAGATGCCTGCTTCCAATGAATATCTATTTACAATTTTCCAGATTCCCATTCGCGAAAGCTTTGACCCTCTTTGATTTAAAAAAACATAACCTCCGCTTTTAGATTTATTAAGCAGCAGTGGTCTGCCTTTTTTTAAATATTCCTCGGTCCACTTAATTGCGCTGCTGCCAATCGGCACTAAGCGCTCTTTAGAACCTTTACCGAAAACCCTAATCATTTCCTCGCTTAAAAATAAATCATGCACTTTCAAGTTAATCAATTCCGAAACCCTTAAGCCGCAGGCGTATAATACTTCGAGCACCGCTTTATCTCTTAAACCGAGCTTTTCATTTGTATCGGGTTTTGTTAAAATTTTTTCCACTTCGTTTACGGATAATACCTGCGGAAGGCTTCGGTTTATTTTGGGTGATTCAATCCTATCAAACGGATTTTCAATTATATACTTGTTCGAATAAAGAAATTTAAAAAAGCCTTTTAACGATGAATGATACCTCGCCGCCGAAGTGCTGCTCAATCCCAAGTTATATAACGATTTGAAAAATACATAAAGATGTTCGCTTCTTATTAATGAAGGATCGGAAATATTTTTTAATTCGAGGAAACTGTTAAACGTGTTTAAATCGTTCTTATAAGAAATAATTGTATTTTCCGAAAGGTTCTTTTCAAGCCGGAGTGAAGCTAAATACTCTTTCAAAAAAATAGTCATTTGTCCTATCCATGGTTCCTAATTCAAGTGCTTACATTACACAGATGAAGTATGAATCTCATACTGTTTTTTATAACTCAAAAAATTTATGTCTTATTCTCTTCTTCTTCCGAAATTTTTGAATGAAAAGCAAATAATAACGAAGCAATAAGACAAGCTATCAATAGGAGTAGGTTTTGTACTGTATAACTTGCCAGTACAAAAATCCCAATTAGGGCTGACACAATAAGAAATAAAATCGATAGGATATAAAAAACAGCAGAGAAGAATTCACTCATTTTAACTTCCTTTATTAATGATTTTTACTGCTACTCACGAAGCTTATATATCTTTATAATGAAAAATAAGAGTAACTCTCTCTTTGTGTATAAAATTTAATTTTCCGCTTCTCACTTCGAGGGTGACCAAAAAGTAATTTTTTTGTGATTTAGTGACTTAGTGGCAAATAAAAATCTAATTCTTAGATGAAAATCAAATCGCCAGCCACGAAGACACTAAAACACAAAGTTGCACAATTTACTTTTTGGTCACCCTCATCAATGAGCCTAAGATTACATTGGGCTTTCCCAAAGGGATCTAGGGATAGCCCTAATTTTATCCCTTTTTGTGGCTATCCATAGGTCCTCGGAAAGCCGGGAGTCTTCTCCTTTCACAATCCGTCAGCTAAAGCTGACGGTAAGTGATGATTTTTTATTCAACTGATAGCAACACTGAAATAAAAATATCATTTATCTATTAAAAGTATGACTGTTTTAATCAATATTAAATTCTAGCAGCCAATCTGAGGATTTTTAATAAAAACATTTTAGTTAATTCAAATAAAATTAAAGGATTACTTCTTCGGGTCTTCAACCCCTTTTTCCATTTCATCCTGCTTGGGATATCTGATGCGGCGGTGATGCTGCCCTAACAAGATGCTGAGAAAAGCCTCTTTAATTTTATTTATGTCAGCAAAAGTTAATGGCGATTCATCAAGCTGCCCGTCATCAATTCTTGATTGAATAATCTTGTCTATAAGATTTTCAACTTTAACCGGGTCGGCATTTTCAATTGCTCTTACTGCGGATTCGCAGCCGTCGGCAAGCATAAGTATTGCCGTTTCTTTTGTGTTCGGTTTTGGTCCCGGGTACCGGTAATCATC
>CAZTDB010000137.1:0-6428 GCA_964612385.1 uncultured Ignavibacteriaceae bacterium | reverse complement strand
TAGGTGCGGACGGAACAGTTGGCGCTAACAAAAATTCAATTAAGATTATCGGCGAAGGAACCGGCTATTTTGCTCAAGGTTATTTTGTTTACGATTCTAAAAAATCAGGTTCAACAACCGTATCGCACTTGAGGTTTGGACCGAAAGAGATCAAATCAACATATCTCATCAACCGCGCTAATTTCATTGCATGTCATCAACAGGTTTTTTTAGAAAAGATGGATATGCTTCGCGAAGCTGTTGAAGGGGCAACTTTTCTTCTAAATACAAAAATACCAAAAGAGAAGGTATGGGATTCGCTTCCTGAAATAGTGCAGAAAGATCTAATTGAAAAGAAAATGAAATTCTATATCATAGATGCTTATAAAGTTGCCGATGAAACAGGAATGGGTGTACGAATAAATACCATCATGCAAACTTGCTTCTTTGCAATATCTAACATCTTTCCGAAGGAAGAAGCAATTGCGATGATTAAAGATTCGATTAAAAAAACTTACGGTGCAAAGGGCGATAAAATAGTACAGATGAATTTTGATGCCGTTGATAAAACTCTTGAAAATCTGCATGAGGTTGAAGTTCCTTCTAAAGTAACAAGTAAGATTCAACTTCAGCCGGCAGTTTCGGGCAACGCTCCTGAATTTGTCCGTGAAGTTACATCAAAAATAATTGAAGGACACGGCGATCTTATTCCGACAAGCAAGTTCCCAATCGATGGAACATTTCCGTTAGGAACAGCGGCATTTGAAAAACGAAATATCGCGCTTGAAGTTCCCGTGTGGGATGAAGAAGTTTGTATTCAATGCAACAAGTGCGTTATTGTTTGTCCGCATGCAACAATCAGAGCAAAAGTATACGAAGAAAAATATTTGAAGGACGCTCCTTCTACTTTCAAAGCGACTAAGTTCAGAGCAAAAGATTACGGCGAAGGATTAATGTACACATTACAGGTAGCTGTTGAAGACTGCACAGGCTGCGGCGTGTGCGTTGATGTTTGTCCAGCCAAGAACAAACAAGAAACCCGACTGAAAGCCATAAACATGCAAGATCAAATTCCGCTTCGGGAGACAGAAAGAGAAAATTGGGATTTCTTCCTGAAGCTGCCTGAGCTGGATAGAAGAAAAGTCAATGTATCTAAGATAAAGGATTCACAATTCTTAGAGCCGCTCTTCGAGTTCTCGGGTGCGTGCGCTGGCTGCGGCGAAACACCCTATGTAAAACTTGTCAGCCAGCTTTTCGGCGATAGAACACTTGTAGCCAATGCAACAGGTTGTTCTTCAATTTACGGCGGAAATCTTCCTACTACTCCATGGACTATAAATAGCGACGGAAGAGGACCCGCATGGTCAAATTCGCTGTTCGAAGATAATTCCGAATTCGGTTTCGGTTTCAGACTTGCTATCGATAAGCACAATGCTCAAGCAAAGGAGTTATTAATTCGATTAGCTTCTGACCTTGGTGAAGATCTTGTTAACCAATTAATCAATGCAAACCAAAAAGATGAAGCCGGCATTTATGAACAGCGCGAGAGAGTTAAAATCCTTAATGCTAAGCTGAAGGATATGCTTAATTCCGGGGCAAACGGTAAAGCTACCGATATTCATCAGTTGTTAAGTCTGTCTGATTATCTTGTTAAAAAATCCGTTTGGATTATGGGCGGCGACGGATGGGCTTACGATATCGGTTACGGAGGTTTGGATCATGTGCTTGCATCCGGTAAAGACGTGAATGTATTAGTGTTAGATACAGAAGTTTATTCTAACACGGGCGGACAGGCTTCAAAGGCAACCCCGCGTGGTGCTGTTGCTAAATTTGCCGCCGCAGGTAAACCGATGGCTAAGAAAGATTTAGCTTTAATGGCAATGACTTACGGAAATGTTTACGTTGCTAAAGTTGCTATGGGTGCTAACGATACTCATACCGTAAAAGCTTTTCTTGAAGCGGAAGCTTATGAAGGACCTTCAATAATTATTGCTTACAGTCAGTGTATTGCACACGGCATCAATATGGCAACCGGAATGCAAAACCAAAAAGCCGCTGTTGATTCGGGCTATTGGCAGCTATTCCGCTATAATCCCGATCTGGCGAAAGAAGGCAAGAATCCGTTTAAGCTTGATTCGAAAGGATTAAAAATACCTTTGAAAGATTACGCTTACATGGAGACAAGGTACAAGATGCTTACTAAATCTCATCCGGAAATAGCGGCAAAGCTTCTTGAAGAAGCACAAAAGGATGTTGTTAATCGCTGGAAGCTGTACGAAGAGCTGAATAATGCTAAATGGAATGCATCTGAAAAATAAACTTGTTCAGGTTAAAAGGCTGTTCTGATCTTTATTGGTCATTCGCTATGATATCGCTCTAATACAGTGGGAAGCTGCGGAAGGAGTGCAGTGGAGAGTCATTACGATTTAACGAACAGCCTTCTTAACCATAGGTCCAAAAGAAAAATGAAATTACATCAACAGATTATTGAATAAATAAATTACAAGGCAGATAAATGAATCTTACAACAAAATATTTAGGTTTGGAACTTAAAAGCCCGATTGTTCCTTCGGCGGGTCCTCTTTCTCAGGAGATTAGTAATATTAAAGCAATGGAAGATGCTGGAGCAGGTGCGGTAGTATTATATTCTTTATTCGAAGAGGAAATCGAACATGAATCACTTGAATTGTTTCACCACATTACGAATCACACCGAGCAATACGCCGAAGCGACCAATTATCTTCCCGATCCTTTCGATTATAAAGTTGGTCCGGAAGAATATCTTGAACATATAAGCAAAGCGAAGAAAGCCGTTGATATTCCTATCATCGCAAGTCTTAACGGTAAATCATTAGGCGGGTGGGTGGATTATGCAAAAAAAATTCAGCAAGCCGGCGCCGATGCATTGGAGCTAAACATTTATCTGTTAGCGGCGGATAACGGAAAATCAAGCAGCGAAATAGAGAATATTTATTTGGACATTGTTAAAGTAGTACGGGCTAATATCGATATCCCGATTGCCGTTAAGATGCACCCCTTCTTTACATCGGTTTCTAAAATGGCTGATGAATTAGTTAAGGCAGGAGCTAATGGTTTGGTTTTATTCAATAGGTTTTATCAACCGGATATTGATCTGGAAAAATTGGAAGTCGTTCCGAACGTTCTCCTCAGCACACCGATGGCAATGCGGCTTCCGCTTAGATGGACTGCAATCCTTTATGGAAAAGTAAATGCCGATTTAGCTGCTACAAGCGGCATATACAGCGAAACGGATGTAATAAAAATGATAATGGCAGGTGCCACCGTTACCGAGATGCTCTCATGCCTTTTAAAGTTTGGAATAGGACACATTTCAGAGGTGATTACTAAAATGAAATATTGGATGGAAACAAATGAGTACGATTCACTCGATAAGATGAGAGGCAGCATGAGCTACATTAAAGTTGCTAATCCCGCTCAGTTCGAAAGAGCAAACTATATGAAAGTTCTTCATTCATACAAGTAATTAAAATTGCCGCTGCAATTATATCTGAGGAAGTGCGCTCAATAATTTTCTGCTTACCTTGGAGGGAACTATGATCTGCAGCGGCTTTTTGTATTATTCGGTCGGTAAGGGGTATGTCACTAAACATTTTTATTGAAAGGAATGAATACTCGGTTTTTATGTATTTTGTTGAGTCATAGACATTTATCGAATCAACACCATCTTCTTAGTTTCTCTAAACTCTTTTTTGCTTTCTGTTCCAATAACAGTCAATCGATAGAAATAAACTCCCGAACTTAATCCTTCAGCATTGAAAATAACTTCGTATACTCCGGGAGATTTTGGTTCATTCACAAGTGTAGCTATTTCTCTGCCAAGTAAGTCATATACTTTTAAAGTAGTATAAAACGCGGCAGGCGCCATTTCTACACGTGGAATGGAAAATTTAATTGTTGTTGTTGGATTGAAGGGGTTGGGATAGTTTTGGAACATATAGAAGTTTTTAGGCGAATCGAAATCATCGGTAATGGATGTTGTTGAAGATATGCTTTTATATATACCGGAATTAGTTGAAGCATACAAATAGCCATTTTTATCTATTGATAATGAGTTAACTGCCCAATCATCTAAGCCATAGTTTATATGGTTCCATGAATCCCCAAAATCTGTTGATATGAACACACCATTGTCTAACGTACCAAGAAAGACATGATTAAGTTGATTTACAATGATTGAGCGAATGTGTAAACCAAGCAATCCTGTATTAGAAAGATTCCATGTTATTCCACCGTCTGTGGATTTGTATACACCTTTCCCATTTGTCCCTGCAAACATTAGATCATTTAAATCTAAAGATAACGATGTAACCGTAAAACCCGGATAAAACAATTGCGTCCATGTGTTTCCGTTGTTTGTTGTTTTCCAAACTCCTTGATCGGTTGCTGCAAACAAATTTCCATTTCCGTCAACCTTTAGATCATAAGTTCTCTTACCTGTTAATCCTGCAATTTCCCAAGTGCCGGCAGCACCTCCTTGTGAAGATCTAAACGTATAAAGTTCGGCTCCTATAAAAACCCAATTGGTATCTTTGAAACACATCGTGTTTGAAATAACTTGAGCCGGAAGAGACACCACAACGAAATTGTGTCCGGTTTCATCTGAAACATAAACCGGATGACCCAGTGTGTAAATTCTTCCTTTTGGATCGATAGCTAAAGAATTTACACCATAACTTCTTACATATAACAATAACTCCCATCCTTTATTTCCTGCTATTGATCTGAAAATATTGTGGAAAGTGGTTACAAGAATATTATTATGCTCATCAAATATTACTGTTTTTACCTCCTCATATAAAATAAATCCGATTTGGTGCCAGTTTAAACCTTCATCTGTTGATCTCCACAATCCATAAACCTCTGTAGGATATTTGGTGGATGCAAAAACATGTCCTAACGAATTCGCTGTAATCGAATTAATATATATGTACTCCGAACCTAAATTCAGTAAGTCCCAGGAATTGCCGTTATCGGTTGATCTTGCCACGCCTCGATCCGATCCTGTATACATAAAATTATTTGATGCAACATAAAAAGTATTAGGAACATAGATTTTACCTTTTTGATCACACGCTTGCCAGGTCGTTCCATTATCTGTGGATTGATAAATTGTGTTATTGAAATCATAATAGTTTTCAATGCCAACAAAAAGAGCCCCGTTACGATTTGTTGCGACAACGTTGTAATGAGGATTGGCAGTTCCTGGAAAATTTACTTCAACCCACGTATCACCATTATCTGTAGATTTGAATAGATTCAGATAATACAGGCTGGAATAAGAATCATCCTTGGTTATAATGAATATAATATTATCTGGCTGGAAAGCGATACTTCCTACATTTTGAGAAAACACAGATTCCCATGTAATACCTTCGTCATAAGACTTAATTAAACCTCCATTAAAGCCGCCTTTAGCTGCAAATAAAATTCCCTGATTGTTAAATACGATTTTTTTTATAGTAAAAGGGAGTTCCTTTACAATCCAATCCTGACCATAGTTTGTGGAGACCAACAATAAATTATTTGAAGCAGCATAGATTTTTCCTTCAAAATAACATAAAGAAAGTACCCGTTCATCATAAATTTTAATCCAACTGTCACCATTATCTGTGGATAAGTATAATCCCTGTGCTGCACTTGCCGCAAAAATATAATCGTTTGGTGTAGTAAGTATATCGTTGATTTGACCCCTATAAGGTCCTGCTACTTTCTCCCAATAATTCTCCTGACCGAAGGTGTGGATGCCCAAGATAACATATAATACGAGAGATGCCTTTAGCAGTTGAAGTTTTCAATATATTTTTTTCGATTAACATAATAACCTCCAAGCATATTCTTCCTTTAAACTATACCTGCAACATTAAATTAATTACAATTAGGACCTTTGCCGTTATCTAAGTAAAACCATCTTCTTAGTTTCTCTAAACTCTTTTTTGTTTTCTGTTCCGATAACATTCAATTGATAGAAATAAACTCCCGAACTTAATCCTTCAGCCCTGAAAATAACTTCGTATTCTCCGGGAGATTTCGGCTCATTCACGAGCGTGGCTATTTCTCTGCCAAGTAAATCATAAATTTTCAGTTTCACTAGCCGTAAAGACGGGGCATGCCCCGTCTCTACAACAGGTACCGAAAATTTAATTATTGTTGTTGGATTGAAGGGGTTGGGATAGTTTTGAAACAGGTGATAATTCTTTACGTAAAATTTATCCTCCGCTGATACAGAAGTTATTAAAGTATCATACTTTATTATAGTAGCATATTCTCCGGCTGCCCATCCGGAATTTTTATTGATGAAAAATACTGAAACTAAATTGTTGCTTGTTACTTTTTTATGCTGAACCCAATCACTGCCGCCGTTGGCAGTATAAAATATCTCACCGTTATTTCCCACAATAAATCCATTA
>CAZTDB010000136.1:0-6519 GCA_964612385.1 uncultured Ignavibacteriaceae bacterium | reverse complement strand
GGAATCTTACCACCTAATTTTTGAAATTTAGTCGGTTCTTTTAAGAATTCTATTATTTCTTCGAGTTCGAGTTTAGCTTCATCGGCTCCCGCAACATCTCTGAAGGTAATTTTTGTACCTGTTTGAGTTATCAGTTTTGCCTTACTCTTTCCGAAAGAAAAAATTCCTCTTGTTCCGCCGGCAGAGCCTTGCATCCTTCGCATAATAAAAATCCACACGGCAATAATTATTATCCACGGGATAAAGCCGACCAATATGTTTAACCATTCACTTGATTCTTTTTCAAATGAATAAGTAATCTTTTTTTCTTTCCAGAGGACTTCCTGATCTTTTATAATAGGTTCTGGAAGATAAACCGACACCTGTTTTACTCGAATCTCTCTGTTACCCACAGAAATTGATTCTTCCGAAAGAAGCTCGGCTTTAAAATAATAGTCGTTAATATCCGTTTTTGTAATGGTAGCTCTCGAAATTTTATTTTCGTTAATCAGCCTTTCATACTGGTCGTAGGGAATTTCAACATAGTTGGTTGTACCGGTTTTGAATAGCTGCATAACAATTACAGCCGCTACAATAACAGCTCCCCATCCAAAAACTACACGAATAATTTTAGACCAATCGAAATTATCATCCGGTTTATTCGGTGAGCCTCCGCCTTTGGGTGATTTCGGGAATTGTTTCTTTTCGTTATTATTCTCTGCCATGATTCTATTTTCTGTTCTCTTTTTTAACTTGATTGATTATTTAACACATAAATTGCTCTAAGATTTCTATATTTTTGCATATAATCTAAACCATATCCTATAACAAATTTACTCGGAATATGGAATCCAATATAATCAATTCTCACTTCATATTTAAGGCTTTTAGGTTTAACTAAAAGTGATACAACCTTCATACTTTGGGGTGAATGCCTCTTAATCAGGTCTTCCATAAACTTTATTGACAGACCGGAATCGACAATATCTTCAACAATTATAATATCCCGTCCGTTAATATCGCAATCCAATTCTTTTAAGAGAGTTACTCTTCCGGAAGAAATTTTTTCATCGCCGTAGCTTGATAATTTATAGAAATCCACCTCACAATCTATTGAGACATTCTTGATCAAATCTGAAAGAAAAACGAATGCACCGTTCAACACTCCTATAAATACCGGTACTTTGCCTTCATAATCTTTTGAAATTTCAGCAGCCAATTCTTTAATGCGCGTTTGAATAGTTTCTTCATCAAGAAGAGGTACGAATAAATCTTCACCTATAATTATTTGATCTTTTAATGCTTCAGACATAATTGGAAAACTTTCCTTGATTTTGTTGTTACTTTAAATCTGTCATCTATTCTGAATCCGACAACCCAAATTATTTTTTCGTGCGAATTATCGGAAACGTTCCGTCCGCCGCAAGCAAACACTAACTGCTCTTTTTTTAAATGCACCGGTACTTTCTGCTCATTAAGGAAATCGGAAATTTTCTTTGTGCCAATTGAACCAAGCGGGATAAATTTATCGCCAGCTTTCCATCGTCTTAGTATAAACGGAATTGAAATTTTATCGGCATCGATGTATTCAATAAACCTATTTCCCGAATATTTTTCCGGCGGATTAATTGCCGTCGAAATATAAATAGTTTTATCGTCAATTTTAATTGTCTCTCCGGGATTAATTTTTTTGCTCACAAATCTGCCCGGCTTATTAACTTTACTCAATCTTATTTCATCACGTTCTCTTATGGCAGTATAATTTCCGGAGAGTGAAACTCTTTTACCGGCATTTTTACTCATCAATAAAATAAGTTTTGAAACCTCATCGTAATCTGTTTCTACGCTCAATTTTGTTTCTAATATTATTTTAAATCCTTCTCCTAATATTTCCTTTTCTATCTTTCTCAAAACATCAATTCTGAAGATTAACACCTCACCATCGCTTCTAACAGCCTTTGAAACTGCCTCAGAAGCTTTCTTGCTTATATAAGCTTGATAATTCTTAAATATTAAAGCTGAAGTGAAGAGATTTCGATCTACCGAAGGATTCAATTTATTTTTTATTAATGGAATTATCTTATTCCGTAAATAGCTTCTATCATTTTCACTTTGAAGATTAGTTTTATCTGTCCTGAACTTAATTTCATTCAGGTTTAAATAATTTAGAATCTCCTTCTTAGTTAAAGCTAACATGGGACGAATAATATTGCCTCTTTTAATTGGAATACCGGTCAACCCATTTAAGCCTGTTCCCTTTATTACGTTCAGTAAAATCGTTTCGGTATTATCGTCGCAATTATGCGCAGTTGCTATTTTATTGAAGCCATGTTCGAAAGCAATTTTATTAAGATAATCGTATCGAATATTTCTTCCGGCTTCTTCAAGCGAAAGCTTTTTTTGTTTTGCATGCAAAGGTACATCTTCTGAAGAAGTAAAAAATTCAACGCCAAGTGCGGCACATAATTTTTTGCAGAAAGATTCATCTCTGTCTGCATCTTTTCCGCGAATTTTATGATTTAAGTGGAAGGCAGCTATCTTCAATTGAAATTTTTTTTGAAATTTTTTTAAGAGATGCAGAAGCAGAACAGAATCCGGACCGCCGCTTAAGGCAGCTAAAATTTTATCTCCCTTATCAATCAAATCATAGTCTGAAATGAACTTAAGAAATCTTTGTTCTTCTTTCTTCATTAAATTTATGCTCTGATGCTATTGATTGCTCAAACCGGTTAACGCTCTCTCTTCCAAAATTCTTTCTACATACTTCCCGAGCACGTCAAATTCAAGATTAACCGTATCGCCTAATTTCTTTTCAGAGAAAATTGTTTCCTGCCAGGTGTGAGGAATAATTCCGACACCGAAAGTATTATCCTTTAATTCTGCAACAGTCATACTAACTCCGTCTATTGCTATCGAACCAACGTAGATCAGATACTTTTGAAATTCCTTAGGAAAAGCTATACGCATAAAATGGCTGTTAGATAACTCTTCTATTTCGGTTATTTTGCCTGTAGTATCAATATGACCGAGTACGAAATGTCCGCCAAGCCTTGCATCTGCTTTTAATGGTCTTTCAAGATTAACTTTATCACCTATTTCCAGTGTACCAAGATTAGTTTTTTTAAGTGTTTCTTCAATTGTGTCCACGCGAAATTCGGAAGGTGTTTTTTCAACCACAGTTAAGCAGCAGCCATTCACGCTTATACTGCTTCCTATTGCCATATCTTCAATTACTTGCTTCGCTCGTATTGCAAGTCTTAAACCGTCACCTGTTTTAATTTTTTTCTCTAACGTTCCCGTTTCCTCGACTAAACCAGTAAACATTTATTACCTTAATCTTGTATATAAAATTTTGTATTCCAAAATTAGAACAATTAGGTTTAAGTAGAAAGGCGGGTTTCTAAGACTGCGGTGCAGATGATAGATAAGGTATAATTTGAAAAATTATTTTTGCTTTATTAACTCAATCAAAACATCTTTACCAATCTTTTCGACGGAACTAATTTTCAGCTTTAATAAATTTTTCATGTTTCTTCCCGGTATTTCGCCTAATATACTTATTCCTGAACCAAGAATTTTGGGAGCTATAAAAAGTTTAATCTCATCAAACAAATTCTGCTTTATAAACGAAGTGAATACCTCACTTCCTCCTTCAACGATAATCGAAGTAATGTTCAATTTGCCAAGCTCGCGCAGCATCATCTTCAAATTTAATTTGCGGACATCATCCTCCTGAACAAATACAATATGTGCTCCTAAAGATTTTAATTCGGTAATCTTTTTCTTCTTTGAAGCACTTTTTTTTGAAGTTACAATTATTACCTGTCCTTCCTCAATGCCTCTAAAAATTTTTCTATCGGTTTTTAGCCTCAACATCTCATCAATTACAATTCTTTTAGGACTCCTTCCATCTGTTAATCTAACAGTTAAACTTGGATTATCTTTTACAACAGTATTGTATCCAACCAATACCGCATCGTAATATGTGCGCATTGAATGGACAAGCTTTCGTGAATCAAGCGACGATATCCACTTAGAATCCCCTGCTGTATCGGCAATCTTAGCGTCCAATGTTATGGCTGCTTTTAACGTAACATACGGAATTCTTTTTGATATAAATTTGAAGAAAAATTTGTTTAATTGAATACAATCTTTTTCAAGAACACCTATTCTCACATCTATGCCGGCTCGCTTTAACTTTCTAACTCCCCTGCCGCTTACGAGAGGATTTGTGTCGAGAGTACCGATTACAACTCTTTTAATTTTGCTTTCGATTATTTTATCTACACAAGGCGGGGTATTACCGAAATGACTGCACGGTTCTAAGTTAACATAGAGCGCTGCACCTTCAGTGCTTTCCTTAGCAGACAGGATTGCATTCAGCTCTGCATGATTTTCTCCGTATCTCTGATGATAACCGGATCCAATTATCTTTTCATCTTTAACTATAACACAGCCGACAAGCGGATTGGGGCTTACATAGCCTTTTGCCTTTTTTGCTAATTCTATAGCAACCTGTATGTATGATTCGTCGGTCAAGCAATTGTTACTTTATATCTAAGATATGAAACTCAAGCAATCCGGCAGGCGCTTTAACCTTTACTTGCGCACCAATTTTATTTCCAAGCAAGCCCTGCCCTACCGGCGAAGTGACGGAAATTTTGCCGGCTTGAAAGTCGGCTTCTTCAGGCGATACTAAAGTGTACTCGAAGACTTTTGAATTGCTTAGATTTTTAATTGTTACGGTAGATAGGATATGCACTTCATCCGTATTGAATTGAGATTTTTCAATTATTCTCGCTCTCGATAATATATCCTCAAGCTTGTGGATTCTTAACTCGAATAAGCCCTGTTCTTCTTTTGCGGCGTCATATTCTGCATTTTCGGATAGATCGCCGTGAGACCTTGCCTCGGCAATTTTCGAAGCAATTTCTTTTCTCCCGTTTGTTTTTAGCTCCTGAAGCTCCTTTTCAAGCTCCACAAGCCGCTCTTTTGTGAGGTAAACAAAACTTTGATTTGACATATCATCTACTCTTTTTATTTATATAATTTAAAAAAAAGAGCCACCGCTTTTTCAGCAGTGGCACGTGCAACTTAAAAAAATTTAAAATTGTAGTCAAGAAATATTTTTAAAATTGTGCTGCCAGAATTGTGCTTAAGTCGATATGTTTATCATTAAATGCTATTTATTTCAGTTCCGAATAAATCCGGAGTAGAAATTCTCCAAAATTTTCATGAAGCATTCAATAAAATTCCATACATTAGTGCAGAACATTAAAATTACTTTATGATTGATTTCCTTTACAATATCGATTTATCAGTTTTTTACTTCTTTAATGATACAATATCCACTCCGATTCTTGACAGATTTTTTTCTACCATTACGAATGTGAATAATTGGTATATAGCTTATATAATATTGCTGTGCATCATGTTTTTCAAAGGGGGAAAACGGGGAAAGCTTGCCTCATTAGGTATCATTCTTTTGATTCTATTCAGCGATCAGATTAGCCACAATTTAATCAAAGAAACCTTTGCAAGAATTCGCCCATGCAACTCACTACCCGATGTACTAACACCTTTAGGCTGCACAGGTTCATACTCGTTTCCTTCAAATCATGCTGTTAATAATTTTGCCGCAGCAATGTTCTTTTCAATTTTGTATCCGAAATTCCGTTGGATACTTTTTACTACTGCTTTTCTCGTTGCGCTTTCCCGGGTTTATTTAGGGCTCCACTATCCTTCGGACATAGCTGCCGGAGCGTTGATAGGTGCAGCGTTCGGTTATATTTATGCGTGGCTGCAGCTTAAGGTGGAAGTGCGTTTGGTAAGAAATAAATCAGAATCATCGAGTTAAAAGGTTATATATTTCGTTTCCATGAATGAGGCGTATCTCAAAAGGTCTCATTTGAACATTTTGTATTGGAATATTCTTAATAATCTAAACATTTTCTTAATGAAAATACCTTTTTAAAGAAGAATCATGAATATAATAACAAAAATTTATCGCAATTCTTATCTCTTACCTTTAATAGCTATAACAAACTTATATTCATCCAATAACTGTTGTGCCAAAGGAGTGTGTAATCAAATTGATAGTTTGATTATAAATACTTTCATAATCCATCAAGTGTCACCCGATAGCCTATGCTCTATCTCAATTGAATATCCACAGATATCGGGAATGAGAGACTCGCTCTTAGCTCAAAAAATAAATGAGCAGTTAAAAGATATTTTTGTAAACGTACCGAATTTTTATGCGATCGAAAATTGTGATTCCACAGATCCCTTTATCTATGAGGTGTCGTACACTACCTCGCTTAATGCTGCCGGTTTCATAAGCCTAATTTTTAACTATTATGAATACTCCGGTGGTGCGCACGGAAATTATTCTTCATTTGGAATAAATATTAACACTAATACAGGAAACCTGCTTTCGTTAGAAGAAGTTATTGATGAAAGATATTTTCCGGAATTAGCATTATTAATTGAAAAGAAGCTGAAGGATAAATACAACGTTAATAAATTAACAGATGCCGG
>CAZTDB010000135.1:0-6540 GCA_964612385.1 uncultured Ignavibacteriaceae bacterium | reverse complement strand
CAGATTTGAAAAGTCTCTTAGTGAATCGGAGGAATTGGATTATACTTTCGGCAAAGCTTACTCCCACCATGTGCTCGGTCATTTCTATCTTAAAACAAAAGATTACCCTAAGTCAATTTCGCACAGCCTAAAAGCAGTTCAATTTTATTATGAGGTAAATGAGTTGAATTCCGTTGCTCTGAGCATGGGTTTTCTTGGCGAGGCTTACGCCGGTTTGAAAGATTACAATAAGGCAGAAGAAATTTTTTATGCCGCTCTCGATACTGCTGAAAAAGCAAATGACATTTTTTCTTTGGCTGCTATTCTACAAAAATTTGCAGAAATGTATTACAAACAACATAATTTAGAATCTGCACAAAAAAGTTTGGAGAAGAGTTTGACTATCGCCTTCCAAGAAAATTTTATTGACCTGATTATCGATGGAACACTGCTTTATTCACAGATAGAAAAACGAAAAGGTTATTATAAGAAAGCATTGGAATATTACGAAAAATATACTGAAACGTTAAATAACCTGAGACTCGAACAATTAAGCAGCAATATCAGCGATTTGGAATTGAAGTACGGCACACAGCAAAAAGAATATGAAAACATTTTGTTACGGCAGGAAAATCAGCTTATAGAAGCTGAAATTGCGAAAGAAAAAATATTCAGAAATTGGCTTGCGGTACTATTAGTAATTACTCTTCTCTCACTGTTCGGTTCTATACGATATTTTATGTATAAGAGAAAAACTACCAAACAAATAATAAAGCAAAAAGAAGAATTGGAACGTTTAAACAAAGTTCTTGAGGATGCTAACGTTTTTCTTGAAGAGGACATAAAAACAAAAGATAGATTATTCTCTATCATTGCACATGATTTGAGAAATCCATTTCATTTTCTGTTAAATTATTCAAACATTCTCATCTCTGATATAGACAATTTAACTCAAAAGGAAATAGTTGAATATAGCCGTATAATTCATCGATCTTCGGAGACATTACTTGGACTTACTCAAAACTTGTTGAACTGGTCCAAATTTCAATTTACTAATGCAACGATAAACCGTGAAGAAATAAATTTATCCGAGATGTTTAACTCTGTAATTGAATTGCATAGAGAATCCGCCGCCAGAAAAGAGATTAAATTAATAACGAAAATAGAAGATGATCTAGAGCTAACTTCCGATCGAGAGATGCTTCATGCCATTCTTAGAAATTTAATTTCGAATGCAATTAAGTTTAGCCATGAAGGAGGCGAGATCAATTTTTCAGCTATGTATGATGACGGGATGATAAAAATTTCGGTAGATGATAACGGAATTGGTATTGAAAAAGACAGGCTTGAAAATATTTTCTCACTTGAACATGTAAAATCAACTCCCGGAACAAACAGCGAAAAAGGTACCGGAATCGGCTTAGTTATATGCAACGATTTCGTTAAAAGACTTGGCGGAACAATTGAAGTTGAGAGCAAATTAGGTAAGGGAACAACTTTCCTCGTCACTCTTCCACAGTCTAATAATAGTTGAGAAATTTTAGGGCGAAGGCTTAGCTAAAAACGTACTCTTCGAACAGCGTAAATTCACATTCCCATCGGCTTATGCTCCTTTGCGAATTATGGAGCTTTTTCATTTAATAAATTTTTATATTTACAAACAAAAGTCATAAGAGGAATTTCGTGTATAAGCGCTTAGTAATTGATAAGCAGTTAAGAACGAACATTCGCGAGTTGGGTGAAATGTTGGGCAGTGTTATCAGAGAGCAGGAAGGTGAAGATATTTTTAATGCAGTGGAGCTGTTACGTAATCTAACAAAGCAGTTAAGAAGCGGTTTGAATACTTCTTAATTTATTCTAATGACTTAATATTTGATTCATATAAAATTATAATTACTTTTTATAAATGTATTTTCCTAAAAATATTTTCGTCACTATTTTTCAATGATAGAAGAAAAAAAATTATTAATAGTCCAGATTAAAAAAGGGGATACAAACGCATTTGACAGGCTTTTCAGTTCCTATTACCAGCCTCTCTTGCGGTTTATCTCCAGTATATTATGGGATATTGATGCTGCAGAAGACATACTTCAGGATATGTTTTTAAATATATGGAAGACTCGCGAGAGACTTGACCCAACAAAGAATATTGAATCTTATTTATTTCGCTCAGCAAAGAATGCTGCGCTAAACTACTTGCGACATAAAAAAGTGGAGAAGAAATATATTAAACCATTTAGCTTAGAGTTATTTACAGTCTCTAACAACGCCGTTGAGAAAGAGGAGACTGAGGCTACATTTCCTTCGTCTGAAGATCAGTATATCAATGATTTTCTTAAAACAGAAATTCAAAAAGCGCTGCAATCCTTACCTGAACGTATTCGTAGAGCATTTTACTTAAGCCGTTATGAAGAATTAAGCCATACTCAAATTGCTGAAATTATGGAAATTTCTCCAAAGACTGTAAACAATCACATTGTTCAAGCACTCAAGCAGCTTCGAAAACTTCTACAGCATCTTCATCAAAAATAAATCTGTAATGCGAAATTCGGGAGATACATTTCTTCGGGTAAAATTTAAAATCCAACCAATCTTTTTGTTTCTTACCTATCCAGAATATATTTTGTAAATACATATAGGTATTTCATCTAAATTAGGTGTATTATTATTAAGAAAACGAAATGACAATCCAGAAAAAGGCTGTAAATGACAACAAATCAAAATAATGATGCTAATTACGATAAAGAACTGCCAGAAAACCTTGTATACTGGATATCGCTCAGTGAAAATCTCGAGCTGATGACTTTAGAGGAAAAAGCGGAACTCCAAACATGGCTTACAGCTTCCTCTGAAAACCAACGGCTCTTTAACGAGTTTAAAGCTACCTGGAAACTTATGGGAAATCTTAAGCCGATAGAGCTCGAAGACAGCCGATGGTCTGAAATTATGGAGCTTGTTGAGGATGAAAGACGACGAGAAGAAGCACAAAAGTCTCGTCGCATGTCTCAAATTTTCAAATCCTATCATTTAAAAACCAGACCTGTTATGGTTTATGCATATGCTTTAGCTGCGATCATTGTTTTAACTGTTAGTATTCTTTTAGTATATCCTTCTCTCAGATCTGGAATTTCGTCTGAGAATAGCTTTACAAATAGAAATATTCTACTGCAGGAAGTAACTACTGCAAATGCAGAACATAAAGAAATAGAATTACCGGATGGAACAGAGGTCTTTTTAAATGCAGATAGTAAATTAAGATACCCGGAATCATTTTCTAAATTAGTGCGCGAAGTTTACCTCGAAGGGGAAGGTTATTTTGAAATTAAACATAATGACATACCATTTATTGTACGAACACAAACAACAATAATTGAAGATATAGGGACTGAATTTAATGTTAAAGCGCGCGGAGACAAAACACAGATAGTGGTAAAAAGTGGCATAGTGGCTGTAAGACCCATAAATGCTGAAATAAATAATAAAGCTATACTTAATGCCGGTGAAATGAGCGAAGTTAAAAAAGATACCTTATTAATACCCCCTCACAAAGTTGACATTGAAAAATTTCTTGCCTGGCGGCAAGGCATATTAAAATTTGATCACACCCCATTATCTGATGTATTGGCAGAAATAACAAGACAATATAATGTTTACTGTCAGTTATCAGAAATGAGCTTAGGTCGTCAGACCCTAACGGGAAGTTTCAACAGTAGTGAGCCTTTTGAAGATGTTATTTCCGCGATCTGTCTTACTTTGGATCTTCGCTATAAGAAAAATGAACAGGGTGTAATTATTTATAGATAAATAAAATGTACTTTCAATTAGGGCCTAAATATTTGATAGCTGCAGATAGTTCATCACACATTCTCGTCAGTTGTGCAATGATTTTGATGATCCTATTTTTTTATACAATTCATCTTAATGGACAAATAAGACCTGATCAATGGAAGTATAATAAAGGCACTAGTTCAATTTTAGAAAAAAAATATTCGATAAAAATAGAAAATGTTTCTCTTCACGATGCACTTCAAATTGTCAGCAAAACTACGGGGATTAATATTATTTATAGTGATACACTCATTTATGGGGTAAAAAATATTACTTTCAATTTTAAGGATAATAAACTTCAAGAAATTCTAGATTCCATCTTAAAGGATACTGAACTTAGTTATCTTCTAACCAGGAGCAATACACTTATTATAGTAAAAGAAGAATCTTTGCTTAAAAGAACCGGAATAATAACAGGTACCGTTCTGAATGAAAGAACAGGTGAACAATTGGCAGCAGTAAACTTGCAATTAAGTAGAATATCCTGGGGTACGTCATCAAGAGAAAATGGAGTTTATCGTTTTAATAAGGTTCCGGAAGGTGAATATGAATTAATAGCCTCTGCTGTTGGATACAAGAAGGAGACTATACCTAGAATTAAAGTTCCTGGCGGAAGAGTTACGACTGTTGATATTCATTTACAGCCTGCTATTCTGGAACTTGAGAACGTAGTTATTACAGGAAATAAAGTTCCTACGAAAGTAGAGGAAATGGGTATATCTATATCGTTAATAGATGCAAAACAAATTGAACAGAAAGGAACCGGAACTCTTTCTGACTTATTACGTGGTACTTCACCAGGTATTTATCAGGTTGATGGCGATTTTGGGTTTGGAGGCATTTCTTACATTAGAGGTGTTAGTTCGCTAAGTTTTGCATCTCGTGTCATTACAGCTTATATAGATGGCATTCCTATAAAAGCGGAAACATTCGATGAACTTACATTTGAAGACATAGAAAGGATTGAAATTGTCCGTGGTCCTCATGCCTCAACCCTTTATGGAACAGATGTTTCTGAATGGGTAATGCAAATCATCACAAGGAAAGCTGCACCGGGTCCTTTAAACTTTTCTTTCACTGCAGCAGGTGGTTTAGGAAAGAGCGATTTCAAAGAAAATAACCCAGTAGTTCAAGAATATACTACTTCATTTTCGGGCAGTTATGATTTTCTTGGTTACAGCTTAGGTGGAAGATACTTTGAAACAGATGGCATATTGCCAAACAACCGTTATAAAGCTGCTTCATTAAATAGTTCATTTATTGTTGCTACTCCAATTAATAATTTAACCTTGAGTTCATTTTTTAGATATTTTAATCAGAAAAATGCTGCTGTTACCTATTCGTACCGTTTATTAGAGGAAAACCCGATTCTTGCATCTTCGTACGATCCAAATGCTTCAAGAGATAAGGAAAGAATAATTGGTGGACTCAATTTTGATTATTCCCTTCTGCCCTGGTGGACACATACGTTAACTCTTGGTATCAACAAATCAAATTCATCATTCACTGACCCCTCATCTTTAAGTTTTTCACCTACTGATACAACCGAGATTGTAATACGGTCTAATGATTTATCCTCATTTCTTGGTTACCACTCGACTGTTTCATATCCTAATGAAGGCGATTTTAAATCCGAACTAACAGTGGGTTTCGAATATTTTAGAAATGATGAAGAAACCTTGTTTGAACAATCATCACCAACAAGAAAGTTAGAAATACCAATAGAAGTTCCATCATTTAAAAATATGGGTTACTTTATCCAGGATAAGATAAAACTTTGGAATCGTCTGTTTTTAACTGGTGGAGTAAGACTGGAAAAGAATGACTACTTTGGGAAAAATGTGGGACTATCAGTTAATCCACGGTTTAGTGTTTCGTCAATTCTGGAGCCGACAAAATGGTGGACTTGTAAACTTAGGGGTGCAATAGGGCGTGCTATAAAAGCTCCTCCGTATCAATCCGAGTTTTTAGTTATTAATAATGATTTGAAACCCGAAACAAACTTTGGGTGGGAAATTGGAACCGATAACTTCCTTTTGGATGGGAAATTGATTTTGGATATGACCTATTTTAATCAGCATAGTAATGATTTAGTTTTTGCTGTGCCATCTCCAGCCGATCCGCGAAAATCTCAGTATGTAAATCTTGGTGAGATATCCAATAAGGGGTTGGAGTTTGCAGCAATGTACAAGATAAATAATAGATTCTTGGCAACAGCAAACTATTCAATACTTTTTAATGAGTTAGAGAGCCTTAACTATCAGGGTATTAATTTTGGGCATAATATTAAAGAAGGTGAACCTTTAGAAGGTGCTGCCGATGGAGTGGGGTCAGTTTTCCTGGATTATTATTTTACAGATGATTTAAATTTTTCTTTAGACGTATATTACCTCGGGAGAAGAATTTTTTATGACTATACAGATTTGAATAATCCCGGCAGAATATTATATCTTCCTTCATTTGCCAAAGTAAATGTTATGAGCCGCTATCAGATGTTGGAATATCTTCAGGTGTTTCTGAAAATTAATAATCTCTTCAATAACAAAGTAGATGAAATTAAAAATATGCCGGCTTCACAGTTATATTTTATTGTTGGATTAAAACTAACATTATAATGTATTTTGATGAATAAAGATTGAGTTGATATGAAACATAGAAACAAAGAATAGTGAAATAATAAAGGCACATCGCTCTCTCGCCAAAGAAATCCGATGTGCCCAAATGGAAAAGGGT
>CAZTDB010000134.1:0-6572 GCA_964612385.1 uncultured Ignavibacteriaceae bacterium | reverse complement strand
CCGAAGTTTTTATGGAAGATTACGGAATAACCGAATCGGCACTTAGCAGATTAATTTCCGAAGCTTATAATCTTTTGGGGCTTCAATCTTTCTTTACTGTGGGCGAAGATGAATGCAGAGCATGGACGATAAAAAAAGGAATGACGGCTCAGGAAGCGGCTGGAGAAATTCATTCGGACTTCTACAAAAAGTTTATCCGTGCAGAAGTAGTTCATTACGAGGATTTTATTAATTACGGTTCATTCGCCAAAGTAAAAGACAACGGCGCTTGGCGGCTTGAAGGGAAAGATTATATTGTAAAAGATGGAGATATAATAGCTGTAAGGCACAGTTAACATGCGAGAGATAATTTTTGGTTCTATGTTGTTTATAGTGGGTAAGATATACTTTTATAGTTACTTTGAGAAGTAAAAAAATTCTACTAGAAAATATTGTTTATTATATATATCTTCTTTTTAATCATCACTTACCGTCGGTTTCAACCGACGGAATTGAAGCTTAAAAAACTTATTGGGGGCTTTAGCCCATTTAACGGAAGTATTTAGGAATATCCCCAGATCCCTTTGGGAAAGCCCTTATGTGTTTTTGGGATTTGTTGTTCCGTTCGCTTTCCAAAGGAATCCCTTCGGGAGAAGCGAACGGTAAGTGAGGGAAAGAAAATTAATTATTATTACTTAAGCAGACGGTAATTTCTCAACTTAGCGGTTATCTTTAACAGATATTTCCTTAACGAGCCGCTTTAAATTAAAAGAACTTAATTCTCAGTGTTGCACAATTTTTTTATACACTTTCCATTATCTAAATATGATTTGTTTCAACAACCCACTATAATCGACATAGAGCCTAATTTTTAATAGTCAAGACGAATGTTTTCCTAGTATAAAAAAAAGCGCTGCGTAAAGATGACATCTTTCACTGTGGGACGGCAATCAAAAAGATGTCATCCTTTCACGGTCAAATAACAAATTTTACATGAGCGCTGCTTTGCAGTTTTTCGTAAATCAAATTTCTGATTAATTCGTTGGGCACTTCAACGTTTAAATTTAAACTATAATACTTTCCTCCGCTGCTGATGTTGGAAGGCGTAACATTGTATTCCAAGCCGGCTGTAACTTCTTCAATCAGAATTAACAGTGCGTCAACATCTTTACCGATTATTTTATATTCCCATTCACAAGGATAGTCGATGTCGGGTTTATTTTTATTAGGCTCAGTCATCATCCCGCGTTCCTTAAAGTTAGGCTTCTTCACGCACTATAATTAAAGTTCTTCCGCAATGGCAATAATATGATTATCGGGATCGAAATAATATGCAGCTTTATGTCCCCAGTTGCGTTCTTGCATCGGGCTTAATTCTACTGCATTTAGTGCCGCGGCTCTTTTTAGATAATCGTCGGCATTATTTACAAGCAGATAAATTTCGCTTTGAGGTTTTATGTTTAAATTTTTTGTGTCGAATAAATGGCTGCCCAAAATTTTTTTGATGCCGCTAATCGGCATTAGCCCGAGGATACATTCGTTCGATAAGTTGAATTCAGTCATGCCCGGCACAAATAATTGAGGTTCGATGTTCAATAAGGAGCTGTAAAAAACCGTGCTTTTTTCCTGGTCTTGCACGAATAAGATTGTATGAATTTTATCTATCACGGTTTGATAGCCAATATTTATTTACAAAGAAATATTTCAGTGTCGTAAAGGCGAAAGTCATATCTTACAATTCTTCGTTCGGCATCTGGTTCCATCGTGCTGCAGCTATTACAGCCGGATTCTGTTTTGCTGAAATATTCATATACGGGATTTAGTTTAGAACTATCAACCGCATAAGGCATGCTGAATATATGAGCATCTCCTGGAAACACAATGCCGATTTTTAATGAATCGTATAATTCATGATCGTTTGCTATCAAATGATAAAAGCCGCTTGAATCTGTCAGAGTGATTGGTCGGTCAATGTCAATGAGTAATCCTTTCAATGGTCTGTAATTTGATGGATAATATTTGCTCAAACCAAAAAGCTGAACAGTATAATCTCTTTTATCCGGGATTGTATCACAAATAATATTACCCGAAACCGTATATCTAAAATACGGCGGCGGCAGGGGTGACTCGCTGTAACCAATAGAAAAGCTCATAATAACCGCCGCTATAAAAAAATACTTTTTCCCCATTATTTCTCTTTTTAAAATTTTATTTTAATAAGCCGTAATTGAATCTGAAGAATTACTGTAAGTTGAAATACCGCTGCAATTATTTCTTCCGTGTGTAATTTATTTCAATCGATTTAAATTCATTTTCGAATTGCTCCATATACATTTCGAAGAAGGTATTATCGTCGTCGATATGCTTCACAATTTCACGCACCCTGTAATCATTGCCCATCGGATCGGTTACCGTTCCTGTGAATGTAAATGTTTCGGTATCTTCATCATATTTCCCTTCAAGATACATTACTCCCGTGCCCATATTGTCGATCCAAATACTGAAAAAACTTTGCTTGGCTTTATCATAACCTACCCACTCAATTCCTTCGAAAGGCATATCCATCATGGTAGCATTGTGAACGGCTTGAAAATACCTTCCACCCATGATAGGTTCTATAACGGATGAGCCTTGGCTAACAGTAGGCGGCTGGCTTGGGTCCATCCACATAGTTATTTCTGCAGTCCATTCGCCTATTCTTGAAGCCAGCAATTCATGCATAGGTCCGGGCGTCATGAACTCCTGCCATGCCTTCATCATTTCCTCCTGGTCAACCTCCTGCCCATAGATAACTATTGACGGAACGCTAAACAAAATAAAAAAAAGAATCGCTTTGAAGTGTCTCATAATTACCTCTTTTATAATGATATTTAAATTTGGTTTGATTTGGTGCGCTTAAAATTAAATTCTTTTATTATTGAATACAATAAAATTTTGAAAACAAATTGAAATAGAAATTTTACAAATTTATTGCTTCTTAAAATTTTATGTAACAATTTAGCTTGCAAGATTTAGTAAACTCAACAAAATAATGAAGCAAATCGTATGCTCTTATTGTAAATAAAACCTTCGAGGTTTGTATGCATTAAGCGACGGGTAACCTCGAAGGTTACAGAAAGTGAAATAGCTAATTGTAAAGAATAAATAAGGATGTACGAACCAGAAGAACTCAAAGTTTTTATTTCTCTCGGCGAATCAACATGCGGCGAGTGTAAAGAATATTTGGGGAAGCGTGCATGGATATCGCTTGACCGTGAAAAGGGAGCGTTGTGTCTTTCCTGTGCCGACCTTGATCATCTTGAATTTTTACCTTCGGGAGATAAGGCTTTAACTATCCGCGCAAAAAAATATTCTGCTCTTTATGCCGTAGTGCTGAAATGGAGCCGTACAAGAAAGCGCTACGAGCGGCAGGGGCTTTTGGTTGAGAAGGAGGCGATTGATAAAGCCGAAGAAGAATGTCTGAAAGATGCAGAAGTTCGTGAACGCCGGCGGTTGCGTGAAGCCGAAAAGCGTGCTGAATTAGATCAGGAATTTGTAAGGCGCTTTGCTAAACGGGTTCGTGAACTTTATCCAGGTATGCCAAATGTACGAGAGATAATTATTGCTGAACATGCCTGCCAAAAGTACAGCGGCAGAGTCGGCAGAAGCGCAGCAGCAAAAGCATTTGATGAGACGGCTGTTAACTTAGCGGTTATCGCTCACATACGCCATACCAAAACAGAATACGATAAACTCCTCATAAGGGGTTTTGACAGATTTGAAGCAAGAGAATTGGTTGAGGCGAAGGTGTACGAAGTGTTGAGGAAGTGGCGGGGTTAAGAAAATATTCCCAACTTTTATATTTTTAACTGGCTATACCAAAACGTAATAAAAGCTATTCAAAATACTGAGTTGATTTCCTGCTTAAGCCGGCTGATAATGATGATTTTAAAGAAGCAATTTCAGGTTTATTGTGATATTTTCTTCGCAAATTTTGAAGCTAATTGAAATACTTTAGGTTTCTTTTTATATTATCATAAAAAAATGCCAACTGTATTGCGGGAAGGTCCATATCGCTTTTTCTTTTATGCAGGTGATAAGGATGAACCGGTTCACATCCATGTTGAAAGAGATGATAACACAGCAAAATTTTGGGTCTCTCCGGTAAGGCTAAATCGCAGTAAAGGATTTAGACGCTCGGAACTCAGTATTATAAGAAAAATAGTAGAAGAAAAACAAGAAATCATTATAAGGTATTGGAATGAATATTTCGGAAGTTGAAATTCAATCACCGCTTGCTCAAAAAATTACAGTTAATGATGACTCCTTAATAGTAGACCTTGTGGATGGAAGGACAATAATTGTTCCATTAGAGTGGTATCCCCGTCTGCTTCATGGTACGACTGAGGAGAGAAATAACTGGCGCTTAATAGGTAAAGGCGAAGGAATTCATTGGCTTGATCTTGATGAGGATATTAGTGTAGAAAATTTAATGGTTGGTAAACCTTCAGGGGAGCACCAGAATTCATTAAAAAGATGGCTTCAAGCTCGCGATAAAAAGTAATTTTTTTAATTGACAATTGCTATACAAAAACTGAATATGATAAACTTCTCATAAGGGGTTTTGACAGATTTGAAGCAAGAGAATTGGTTGAGGCGAAGGTGTGTAAAGTGTTGAGGGAAGTGGCGGGATTAAAGGGAAAAAGCAGAGGGAACCCCCTGATGCTAGTGTGCGTTAGTGATGTATACACGCTGCGGCAGTTGTTCGGAAATTCCGAACAACTGAATTTTCATCGAGTTCACTTTCTTCAAAAATGTTTTTTAAGTGTTCGCTTACTGTCGATTTTGCTTTATGAAACAATTCTGCTATTTGGTTCAAAGTAAGCCAAACGGTATCATCTTCCAGCCGGACTTCAATTTTTGTTTTGCCGTCTTCGGTTTGGTAAAGGATTATTTCTCCCGAAGGGACAAGCGAGTTTGGTTTCTGTTCTTCCATCTTATCATAGTAAATAAAATTTATTGCTTAGCTGTTTTCCGCTTTTGAAATTTGTCTTAGTTTTATATTCGTACTTTCACTTGCTCAGTATCATTTTCTTAGCCTGGCTGAATGAACCTGTTGCTCCATCAGAGCCGGTCGAAAGTCTATAGAAATAAATTCCGCTGCTTAACTTATCGGCACTTCCAAAAGATTCTACGAAAAATTCAACCTCATGAAACCCCGCAGACTTTTCTTCATTTACGAGTACAGCAACTTCCCTACCGAGGATATCAAATACTTTAAGTGAAACAAATTGTCTGCTGCCTATCGCAAATCGGATTCTCGTTGCCGGATTAAATGGATTGGGATAATTCTGGTATAAATAAAAATCATCCGGTAACGTTTCCGCCTCAGCATAATGGACATCAGTCAGCCTTCCCGCAAATGAAGCTATCGTAACCAGGTTTAGCTGCGTTACCTTTCTCACCAATTCCATATTAAGCGTACCGAAAGAATCTGAGGAAGTATGATAATACGGATTGGCTGCGTAATACGGTCCGTTTTCCCATGGCGGTCCGTATTCGATGAATAATATTGCCTGGTAGCCTTCATCCCAAAACGATGCGTGATCGCTGTACGTTCCGTATGTGAAAGGAGATTCGTTCATTAACAAATCGAGGAAAAATAAATCTTTTGCTTCAACAAATTTTTCGCCGAATGTTTTCGAATTATTATTTGATACTATTGCGGTAAAGTCGTAATGTTCATTAAAACCAATCATATCGATCGAAACCGCTCCGAGGATGTTATCGTTATTTGTGCGGGCATTCTTGGCAAAATGTCTGCTTCCATGATGACTCCCCTGATAACCGGGACCGGATTCCTCCGCACCGAAAGCCACAAGCTTTATAGTGTAGTCATTTTCAAAACCGAATGAAGAATCGGAGAGCAATCTTGCCATTTCAATAATAGCTGCAACGCCCGTTGCGTTATCGTCTGCACCCGGCGCTTTAATCGTTCGCCACTGCTGCTGCCAAATGCTGCTTCCCATTCTGCTTGCAGAGCAATCTAAGTGAGCACCTACAACATAAGACGTTTTTGGATTACCTTTGCCTTCAATTGTTGCAACAACATTGAACATGGGCTTAGTGTTATATGGCGAAATTGCCGAAGGAATGTAAAACGTATCTAATTCAACCGAGGTTAAACCCGAAATTTTTTCCAATTCATTTTTAATATAAACTACAGCAGAGTCATTACCCGGAGTAAAATTTACCCGGCTGTAATGCCCGCCAGCATATTCAAGCTCTTTTATATGCTTAACTAAGTTTTCCATTGAAACTGAATCAGCCATACTTTTTATTTTATAATAAAGCGTTTCTTGAGGCAAAACTTCATTAGATAAAAACAGCACTGCCATTAAAGTGAAAAAATATTTTCGAAGGGAATTAAAGAGTGTAAGTGCTTGAAACGAAATGTTCATTTGAGTATCCTATACCGTAGTTAAGATGATCAATTAGTTATTTAAAGCTGCATTAAAACACATCTTAGTTGAAAAAAGGTTTAATATTTATCTGAAAATCAAGAATCAAAATAATACTTTTTAGAGCAGACTCATTATATTCGAACCTTACAA